>CAYHWZ010000383.1:0-2140 GCA_964359975.1 uncultured Elusimicrobia bacterium
TGTGGATACGGCGCCGGCGGATATCAGAGACCTGACCGCAATCGTCGGCGGCAATGTGGGCGAAATAGGTCTCTCCTGGTCGTCTCCGGGAGATGACGGTACGATCAACAATATCACGGGCGGTTACTACAAGATAAAATACAGCGAAAAACAAATCACCAATTTTGACACTGTCGGCACGGAATTCACCTCTGTTTCCACCAATATTGTGCCGGGACAGAGTGTTGGTACCATCATTACAGGGTTGACCGCGAACCTGATCTATTACTTTGCCATAAAGACGCGGGACGGGACGGGCAACTGGTCGGGGTGGTCGGTGTTTAGCGGAGCGAACAGTGCAAATTCCGCTCCGGTACGCGCGAATCAGTCCTCCGGGTCCATGTATTTGCGGGGTGAGTGGAATAACTGGCAGACCAATACTATGACAAAAGATTCCAACAATCCGGAGTTTCATCTCGTGGTGCCTATCGCTGCAAACAATAATAACTGGACCTTCAAACTCGATCCCAGCGGTGTCTGGTCCGGTCACAATTACGGGGATTCAGACGCCACTGCGTTGACCAACGGTCAGGTGGGCGCGGCTGTATTCGATTCTGCGCAGGGGAATCTGGAAGCCAATATTGGAGAGGCGCAGTCTTGCTGGATTGTTTCTGTTGCCACGAGTGAAGGGACCGCCAGTCATACCACTTCCTATGCACTTTCCAGGATTACGGCCATGTCATTGACAGGCGATGGTTTTTCCAGTCCGGGCATTTCGTGGTCCCCGACGGATACAGACAATAAAATGTTCGTGGACCCGGACTATTATTGGAAATGGTATAAGGACGTGACGCTCACGGCAGGCACCCAGATTCAGTTCAAGTTCGTGCCCAATTCAACCTGGTATGACCCCATGAGCAAAGGATGGTCGTTTGGTGACTGGGATACAACATCGGGTCCAGACGCTTCGCTGGGAACTGCATATTCCGGAGGCAGCCGCGGCAATCTGACCTATACTCCCTTGCGCACGGGATTGTACAGGATTCAGCTCAATCTTTTTACCGGAGTATACTCCATCATTCCTGCGGACGATGTGTACATTGCTGCTGTTCCTGTCCAGTATCCAGGCCGCGGCGAATCCGCCGCGAAACTTGTCACGGACGTGTACCCGGACAAGTCCCGCTACAATCCCGGCGACACTGTCACCATCACGGCAGAACTGGCCAACAATACCGGCGCCAATTTTGTCGGAACTCTGACTGCTACCGCGCATCAATATAATGTTGAGGTCTGGCGGTCCAATCAGTCGGTTTCTCTGTCCAACGGCAGCAGTCAGGACTATACATTCACCTGGACTGCGCCGACTCCGGATTTTAGGGGATACCGCATAGACTTTTTTGCCGCTACAACCTCGGGAACGCTGGTAGACCGCAAGGGTTCGGCGATTGATGTATCGTCGGACTGGGCGCGGTTTCCCAGGATGGGATTTGCCACGGATTTCCGCGACTCTGAAACTCCGTCGCTGATACAGTCGGAAACCCGTACTCTGGCAAAATACCACATCAATGCCGTACAGTTCTATGACTGGTTCTGGCGCCATGACAAGTTCTTGAAACGTACCAATGGTGTGCCGGATTCCAGTTATCTTGAACTGTTCAACCGGACTGTCAGCACCGCTACTCTTCGTGCAAAAATTGTCGAATGCCAGTCCCGCAATATTGCGGCTCAGTCCTATCACTTGTTCAATGGCGCGAGGGAAAACTATACGGACCAGGGTGTACAGCAGTCTTGGGGTCTTTTTACGGCGGTTCCCAGTTCGCTGGCGAACCAGGATAAAGTGGTTTTCAGCAACGTGGGGCATTCAATTTATATGATGGACTCGGCCAACACGGACTGGAAAAATTATATTCAGAACGAGTACCGGGACGCTATCAGTACCATGGGATATGACAGTTTTCATTTTGATCAGCTCGGACCCAGAGGGACTCTGTACAATTCCACGGGCGGAGTGGTCAACCTGTATGATACTTTTGCAGGTTTTCTGAATGAAGCGCGCACAGTGTTGACGGGCATAAATTCCGCGGCAAGAATCAGTTTCAACAATGTCGTCGGATATGGCCAGAGCGAGGTGGTGGCGTCAAATGTGGACATGATGTACCGC
>CAYHWZ010000384.1:0-2131 GCA_964359975.1 uncultured Elusimicrobia bacterium
CGGAGAATTGTCTGCTTAAAAGTCCAGCCCAAACTCCAGCTGGGGTCCGCCAAACATCAGGTCGGTCCGCACATCGCTCTGGTCAATGCGCAGGTTGTCAAATTTGTATCCCGCCGCAACAAATAATAGTTTCACTATCCGGTACTTCACACGGCCGGTTAAATTATAATAGCGGCTCCCGCCATAGGCAATGCCTTTCACTTCTCCCTCAATCCCGATTTTTTCTATCGGGTTCAACTGGAAATAGAAAAAGCCCATGGGCACGGCTGCTGTCAGACTTTTTGACTGCGATAGTCCGGTCTGGGTCTGGCTGATGGATGCTTTGAAATCCAAAATGCGGACGTTGATGCCGAACTCGACTTTGACTTTGTCCATAGTCGCGGTCTCCAGCATGGGCACTCCGTAGAACAGTGTCGCGTCGTAACTGTCCAACTGGAAATCTGTGTCATACGGCACGTTCGCTGAGAAAGCCGCCACGTTGCCGAACTGGAACTGGATATCTTTGCTCCCCTGTCCGCTGAACCGGAGCGGCGCGGCTGTGAGATAAATATTGGGCAGGACAAGGGGCATGTCGAGCTTTACCCGGGCAATGGGCATGGTCGCGCGGTCGTATTTCAGGTCGTTGCGGATGTCCAGTCCCACTCCTTTGTAACTCAAATATCCGGACGGGAACTGCTGTGTGACGCCGCCGGAAACTTCCACCCCGATGGCAAATCCTTTGCGCGGAGAGGTCAACAATAGAGCTGTAATTGCTACGGTAAGTATCGGGAATATCCATTTTGTATTCATGCCACAATATTAACATAACATTCCGGTGAAGTCAAAGTGTTTTTCATCCGAAAAGTTGCTGGTAAGTTGCCGGTAATTCTTTCCTGTTTGAGGGTGATTTGGTATGATATACGGGATGAACAGCACGCCGGAAAACAATCCAGAAAAGATGATTTGCTTTTTAATTATGCGTCTGTTCTTTGCGCAGTTCTGGATATTGCAGTGGTTCGGCAAAATATTTGACCAGGAATCTCACATTTTTGCCTGGCGGAATCTGGCGATTTGGTCCTTGCACACATCGGAATGGTTTGTGAAACAGACTGCTCTGCCGTGGTTCTTTGTGCGAGCTTACACGCTGTCGTTGCCTTATTTAGAGTTGGTTATCGGGCTGCTTTTGCTGGCTGGTTTTCAGACGCGGCGCGTGCTGGTGTTTTCGGCCCTGCTCATTATTTCACTCGACGCCGGTCTGCTCATGCAGCTCAAACACGATGTCGTGGCTCTCAATACTATTTATCTGCTGGCTATCCTGGCGGCTGTCCATCTGGAAAAATATAACCGCTGGTCTCTGGACTCCTGGCTGGACCGGTTTCTTTCCGGAAACTAAAATTTGAAAGTTATCCCCGACCCCATAGAGCTTCTTATATAAAAGTTCGGCCTGTTCTCGTAACTGTAGTCGAGCCGCCATGCCCAGCGTCTTCCCAACTGCACAATCACTCCGGTGAAGATGCTCTGGCTAAACGCGGTGGACAGCGGGGGCAGAGACTCGTTGCCTTCCGCGTATCCGGCGTAGCCGGACAAATTTTCACCGAACTGGAAATCCAATGCCGACTGCCAGCTTTCCGTGTTGGTTCCTATGATATTGTTTGAGTTGGAATACTCGTATTTCAGCGCAACCCATGCCGCGGCCTGCAGACGCAAGCCAGGCATGACTATCTCTACCGGACCATCTCTGTAACTCAGATACTTGTAACCTATTGACGGTATCAAAAACCGGCTGAATAGAAAATCAGCCCGGACAAAATACTGTTGCGTGGGACGGAAATTCGGTGTTTGGGTGAATCCGGACTCGGCTTGAATCGCGATCGGGTTTACCGGCCGGATCGAACCGCCGAGATAATAGGTATTATCCGTGGCCTGAAAATGTTGCTGCCACTCGTGGCGGGACCACAAAGATGGTTTCACTCCGCCCAAACTGAACTGGCGTCCGATCTGAAGATAGCTGTTGTGTTCCGCAGTGCGGATGACGGATTGCTGGTAGCCGTCGTAACCGTATCCTGCGTCCGCTCTCCACAATAGCGGCTCTTCGGCTCCGGCGATCCGTTTTTTCAAGTCAGGGTCGTCGGGTTTTTGCGATTGCGCTTTG
>CAYHWZ010000385.1:0-2123 GCA_964359975.1 uncultured Elusimicrobia bacterium
GTCTCCGGTGCAGAACGCTGTTGTCGCCACATCGCTGGACAATAATTTCGCCAAGACCGATACTGTCGGCCATTTTGTGCTGAGGACCAACACGAACGGACGCGGCAATTACTCGGCAAAACCTTACACTCTGCGCATTACCGCCGACGGGTTCAAATCCTTTGAACAGACTCACTCGTGGGGAGATAATCCTGTGGGCCAGATTTTTTATCTCACGCCGCAGGATTCGTTCAGCAACGTAAAAGAAATCGCCGCTGCCATTGTCCAGCGCGAATACGATTCTTTCCTGACCAAAAGTCCGGGTGAAGCGCCGAATATGGTGACCGGGCAGAACCCGCGCATGCAGGAACTCCAGACTGCCTTTAATCAGGAAAATATGGACCTCCGCGCGCAGCTGAGCGACGAAAATATCAAATTCACCGAGTCAAAAGACAAAGCCATGGAACAGCTGGAAAAAGCAATCTCCGGCAAGAGCGACAAGGAACAGAACATGGCCCGCCGCGAACTGGTCGCTGTCTGGCAGGGTAAAAAAACTCTCCAGCAAAAAAGACAGCAGGACGAAACCTGCTACCTGAGAGGACGTCAGAATCTGGAAAGAAATCAGATGAAACTCATGTTCACCCAGGAGAAAACAAAATTCGACAATGCCAACGTGGACCGGAGCGAAATCGAGCGCGCTTCCTGGCAGGATTATCAGAGCAAACATACCAGCCCCGAATACATTTTTGGTCTATGCAAAAATCTGCCGCCGCCTCCAAACGGCGAAGTTTCCATAAAGATTGAACCACAGACCATCGAAAGAGGCAAGAGCGCCAAATTGTCGTGGGAAGTGCGCTACGCAGGCAAAGAAGTGACAATCGAACCGGGTATCGGCAAAGTGATTGGACAGCGCATCAAGCCCCGCGCTGAAGCCGGCGCAGAGGCAGCTAAACCCGGAGACAAATCGTATCCGCGCGGCGGGTTCGGTTCCGTAATCCCGATTGTGCCGCAAGAGTCCACCATCTACAAAATCCACGCGCAGGATTGGAACGGAAAAAGTCTGGAAGCCAGCGCGGAAATCAAAGTGACGGAACCTATGGTCAAAACCGGTGAAATCATTGTGCCCGGTACAGCGGACCCGTACCTTGCGGGGATGCCCGACGGCGCGTTTGCCAGCGGCGATTGCGGCGGCGAAGGTAAAGATACAGCTCCCGTCATGTCGCCTGTGCTTGTTGAAGATGTTCCCATTCAGCCCGGCTCCGCGCTCAATTTTACCGCGGCCGGTTCTGTAAGCAATGTTCCCTATCCGTCAAATTCGTCGCCCGACGGCAGCGGTCTTACCAATCATGCCACGCGCGCGGAAAACGGTATCAGCGATTTTGCGTTTCCCATCAATGCTCTGGTCGGAGTTTTTCTGGGCGGACAATCGCCGTCCGACACTCCAGCGCCGCCAGCTTTTGCAGACCCGATAAATTCCCCGACGGTTAAACCCCAGCTGAAACAGCTCTTTTATATCGGCGACGGTCTTACCAGCGGCGGCGAACGGCAGAATGTCATCGTGCCCGAAGGCGCCGCGCGGCTGTATCTTGGCACCAGCGACGGATGCGGGTGGAAAAATAATTGGGGCAGTTTCAAAGTTAAAGTCACTGTGGGCAAAATCGTTGCGCCGCCTCCTCCCGATGACGGAGTGCGTCATGAACCCGTGCAGAACCGCGACATTGTAATCAACGCTGTCTGCGGTCAGGGGCGCGCTTCTTATATGGCGAACACCAGCTGGAACCCCAACTCCGTCGAAGTGAACGAAGGCGACAAGGTTCATCTCACTGTCTTCGGACCTCCTGCAGGCGGCGGGGATTTTTGTTATTCTGTCTCGTTTGCCTTGCGCGATTTTGATATTCTTCTTCCCAAAATCACACGCGGCACGAAACAGGAGGCCACATTCACCGCCAGCTCTTTCGGCAAGTTCCCATATATTGATGCGGAACGTGAACAGCGGCATCCCGTGGATCCCATACCGGGACAACTCACGCCTCTTTCATCGCGCGAAACTGTGCCGGGATTCCTCGTAGTGCACAGGAACATTCCGCCGGACATGCCGGCCAGCGGCTCATTTCTGAATTTTGATTCCGTGGATGCTTCCGGTT
>CAYHWZ010000386.1:0-2111 GCA_964359975.1 uncultured Elusimicrobia bacterium
GAGCGCTGGCCGGCGGAAAAGGTTGCGCGTTACGGATTCTTGTTCCTTATTGCGGTTCTGCCCCTTGTTAAGGGCGGACGCGAAATATTCGGCCTTGCGGTTTTTCATATCGTTTCGCTCCTGGTCCTGTGGCGGTGTTTGGACGGGCAAACTTTCCGAAGAACTCAGCTGGATTTTGCAGCGATTTGTTTTCTGTTCTACTGCGCGGGGTCTGCAATTGTATCCATGTTCCTTAACCTGCGGGGGGGAATACAATTCTTGTCGCTGGCGCTGCATGCGGCCAATTTTTACGTTATTGTTTCTCTGAACGGCAAGGGATGGACGCACGCTTTTCTTCGGGTGATGGTGTATGTATGCCTGCTTTTGAGTGTGGTCATTCTTTTCAGCGGACAGACTCTTGTGCCGAACGCGAACCTGGCATGCGGCTTTTTGAACTGCGGGATACTGGCTGCGATTTCTGCCCTGTCCCAAGAGGTTCCTCTTTTCCTGAAAGACTCAAAACACGGCAGTAAGCTGACATGGATAGCGGTTGCGGTGATGAGCGCTGCTTATTTCACTGTTTTTTCAAGAGGGGCTTTCGCGGGGCTGACTGCAGGGACAGTGTTTCTGCTCGCACGGGGTACGCGCGCGCATTGGCGGAATGTGCTGTTTTGGGCAGGTCTGCTGACGATAATGGCAGTATCCTCATCGAACATCGCGTCCGTGCTCACGACGAAATTGAGCACAACAATGGATTCTTCACGCACTGTCGTGTGGAAATCCTCGCTGAATGCTTTTCTGGAAAGACCTGTGCTGGGGTGGGGAATGGGAAGTTTCGGGCAGGTTTACCAGAAATACAAGCTCCCCATGGAGAACGAGATCGGACAGTTTGAAAGGTCCACACGGTTTGCGCACAACGAGTATCTGCAGATGGCGGTGGAACTGGGCTCAGCGGGTCTGGTTCTTTTCCTCTGGCTGATATTCAAGATTTTGAAAAATGTGAAAGAGCGTTTCAGTTCCGGCGCTGAGCAGGGATGGGAATATTATGCCGCCGGAAGCGGTCTGGTCTCGCTCCTGATTCACGCATTTTTTGATTTTAATTTTCATCTTGTGCTTTTGTCGAGCATATTTGTTTTCTACGCCGCCATGTTTGTGCGCATCGATGAAAAATCATTTACCCTGCATCCGCTGACGGTAAAGTGCGCAAAAGGCGTGATAGCGGTCTGGATTGTTGCGTCCATATGCGCTGCCGGTGCGCAATGCGCGGCGTATCTGGGCGGAAAAATGCAGAGCAAGGGCAACACGCAAACCGCTCTGACTATGTACCGCGGCGCAACTGGTCTGAATCCTTTTTACAGTGTAAACCTCGAAGCGCTTTCAGAGCTTTTGCCTGAAGCCGGCCGGATCCGCGCATTGATCCGCGCATCCGGACTGAACCCTGCGGACGATCGTCTGCACGGTAAACTGGCGCGAAGCCATGCGTCGGGAGGGAACTTTTCCGCAGCCACGCAGGAGTATCTCTCGGCCATCGCGCTTAATCCGGGATTCCCTTTTCACTACGCGGAACTGGCTGAACTGTGCTTGATTGCAGGTGACGTGGAAACCGGCGCGCGGCTTTTCCGCGAAGCTGTTGTGCGCGAACCTTTTTACGCCGCAGCTCAATATGCGCTGGGCGAGATTTATAAAAAGCAGAAAAAGTATGACGCAGCCAGACTCCACCTTGGGAATGTTCTGAAAATCAGGGGACTGCATCTGCAGCCGGCCACTGAATATGAAGAGCGGCTTTTGGAGATGGATTTCAGCAAAGCGGAAATTTCGCTCAAATCTCTTGTTCAAAAAGAGGTGAAAAAACAGTGACACGCCCTGTTGTGATGAAGATGCTCTTCTGCGCTTTGTGGCTGAGTCTGGTTTTCTGGATGAGAAGTCCGACGGACTATGCGGGATGGTCTGCGGCTGAAATGATGTGCGGGGCAGCGCTGATTGCTCTGCTCGCCGGAGAAAAAGTGATATCTCTGCCGGAACGGCGCGTTTCTGTGCCGATACTTTTGTTGGCATTGTGGTCCGCCGCAGGACTGGCCTGGAGCCCGAATTTTCACGCGACATTGACCGGGATATATAAAATTGTGCTCATA
>CAYHWZ010000387.1:0-2108 GCA_964359975.1 uncultured Elusimicrobia bacterium
TGACATTGTGGGACGTATCGGCAGCACGGTCCGCCTGAAAGTGGCGGCTCCGGCCATCGACGGTGAGGCGAACAAGGAGCTCTGCCGTTTTTTGGCTGATTTCTTTGAGGTCCGGCCCCGGATGGTCAAAATTGTGCGCGGCGAACGCGGCAGAGAAAAAACCGTGGAAATCGAAGGCAGGACCGAAGAGGAACTGCGCGGCGTAATGGAATCCATCCCGTAACTCTGAAATAAGGTTCTTTCCAAATGCTTAAAGACAATATCCGCCCGTTCCGGTATCTCAGGCAAGGCCCCAAAAGAACGCTTCTGATTCTGGACCAGCTCAAACTTCCGTCTCAGGAAGTCTGGATCCGCTGTGTCAATCACAAAATGGTGGCGGACTGTATCCGCGACATGAACGTGCGCGGCGCGCCGGCTATCGGGTGTGTGGCGGCTTACGGTGTGGCTCTGTCTGCGCATGAAAAAAAGTTCGCGTCCGTGTCCGCTCTGGCCGGGTATCTGGAAAAAGTCTCCAAAACTCTGGCCGCGACCCGTCCGACGGCGGTGAACCTGTTCTGGGCGCTGAACCGCATGATGCAGAAAGCCCGCACTGCTCTCGGTAACAACGGCAAATCGTCGTGCAGTGTGAATGAAATACAGTCTCTGCTGGACCGCGAAGCGCAATTGATTTTCGACGAGGATTTGAAAGCGAACCACCGTATGGGTGAACTGGGCGCGAAACTGATACCGCGCAATTCTGTGGTGCTTACGCATTGCAATGCCGGCAGTCTGGCTACGTCGGGTTGGGGCACGGCGCTGGGAGTCATCCGGGCCGCATATGCGCAGGGACGGGTGAAAAAAGTTTTTGTGGACGAAACGCGTCCGTACCTCCAGGGCGCGCGCTTGACTGCGTGGGAACTGCACAAAGACGGTATCCCGTGCGAACTGATTACCGACAATATGGCTGCGCACATGATGAAAACGGAAAATGTCGGCGCTGTGGTGGTGGGTTCGGACCGCATTGCGCGCAACGGCGATGTGGCCAACAAGATCGGCACTTATTCGCTTGCAGTGCTGTGCAAGTATCACAAGATTCCGTTCCTGGTGGCGGCTCCGACCTCGACCATAGATTTGAAAATTTCCGACGGTTCGCATATTCCCATTGAGGAGCGCTCTTCGCGCGAAGTGACTCATGTGAAAGGTTCCGCCATTTCGCCCAAAGGCGTGAAAGCAAGGCATCCGGCTTTTGATGTTTCGCCGCACTATTTGGTCAGCGCCATCATCACGGAACAGGGCATTGCCCGTCCTCCGTCTGAAAAGACGGTCCGCGCGCTGTTCCGTCCCGGCTCGCGCCGTCTGATTCCAGCCCAGTAACCGGATCCTAAACCTGAACATGGATTATTCAAAGACCATTCATTTACCAAAAACTTCATTTCCAATGCGCGCGGATTTGCCGAAACGTGAACCGCAGATGCTCGCGTTTTGGTCGAAAATCCGCGTTTATGAAAAAATGTGCGCCAATCGCCGCGGCAAGAAAAAGTTTGTCCTGCACGACGGGCCGCCGTACGCGAACGGGCACATTCACATGGGCCACGCACTGAACAAAATCCTCAAGGATATGATTGTGAAGTTCAACACTTTGAACGGTCATTACGCGCCGTATGTGCCGGGATGGGATTGTCACGGTCTGCCTATCGAGCACCAGCTCATGAAAGATTTGAAAAAGGACAAACATACGGTGGACCGCATGGAATTCCGGAAAAAGGCCGCGGAATTTGCCCGCAGTTTCGTCGAGATTCAGAAAAAAGAGTTCGAGCGGCTCGGCATTTTCGGCGATTGGGAGCATCCGTACCTCACGCTCACGCCGGACTATGAAATGGCAATTGTGCGCGCGTTCCGCGAACTGCTCCGCGACGGATACATTTACCGCAGTCAAAAACCCGTGCTCTGGTGCGCCCGCTGCGAGACCGCGCTCGCTGAAGCTGAAGTGGAATACGAGGAAAAACAGTCTCCGGCGGTGTTTGTGAAGTTTAAGGCAAAAGAAGTCTCAGGTTTGAATTTACCGAATTTATATATCGTGATTTGGACAACCACGCCCTGGACATTGCCTGCCAACGTCGGCGTAATGG
>CAYHWZ010000388.1:0-1621 GCA_964359975.1 uncultured Elusimicrobia bacterium
TTCCGAAGGTCCGGCGCTCAGCAGACGATGCCCGTGATCATCCTGCAATGATTTCACCTATCCGAAAGTCAGACCGCAGACAAAAGTGTCGCCTACTTTCAGCGTACCTTTCTGAACAATCACCGTTGCTACAGGCCCCTTTTTGGAATCGAGACGGGCTTCAATCACCACTCCCTGTGCCGGACGGTTGGGATTGGCTTTGAGTTCAAGCAGTTCCGCTTCCAGCAGAATCATCTCTAAAAGTTTGTCAATGTTAAGTTTCTTCTTTGCTGAAACATCCACAAAAATGGTCTTGCCGCCCCACTCTTCCGGCGCAAGCTGATATTTGGACAGTTCCTGTTTCACGCGTTCCGGTTTAGCCTGCGGCAAATCAATTTTGTTGACTGCTACCAGTATTGTCACACCTGCAGCGCGGGCATGATCAATGGCTTCCACAGTCTGCGGCATAACTCCGTCGTCCGCAGCCACAACCAGCACCACCAAATCCGTGGCCTGTGCTCCGCGCGCGCGCATGGCGGTGAACGCTTCGTGGCCCGGCGTATCCAGGAACACGATTGCCCCTTTTTCCGTCATCACTTTGTAGGCGCCAATATGCTGGGTGATTCCGCCGGCTTCTTTTTCTGCTACGGTTGACTGACGGATAGCGTCCAAGAGCGATGTCTTGCCGTGGTCAACATGTCCCATGATTGTGACCACAGGCGGCCGCGGCAGAGCAACGGCTTTATCATCTTCAATATCTGACTTCAGCATTACATCCTCGGAATAAAGCGGCACAAAATTGGCGTCGAAACCAAGTTCTGATGAAATCAAAATCGCTGTTTCAATGTCCAGCCGCTGATTCAAGCTTGCGCGCAGTCCCATTTTAAGCAGACGCATGAGCACGTCTCCCACTTTCAAGTTCATTTTCTCGGCCAGTTCTTTCACTGTGACATTTTCGTTGATGGCAATCTGTGGTTTGGGCGCTGAAGGCGCAGGCGCTGCGGCTGCAGGAACAGGAATTTGCGGCGGCGCAACAGGGGCTGGCGCAGGAGCAGAAACGGGTGACACTTGCTGTCCCTTGTTAACTGGAGGCAACTCCTTTTTAATAACCGGAGGTGTTACCGGAACGGAAATTTTGGGCTGTTCAACCGGCGCAGAAACTGCATTCTCTACAGCGGGAACTGAAGGTTTCCTGACTACTTTCTTCTTAACGGCTTTGAGTGCATGTTCATCAACATGCGGTTCCGGCGAAACTGCTTTATCCGGTGCAACAAAATGTGGATGCTGCTCAGCAGCAGTGCCGGCAGACAGGGCTGATTTTCCCTCTTCAATAGAGGGTGCGCCGCCGGTTTCCGGATGTTCCTTATCGGCGGTCTTTACAGATTTGCGCGGACGTGCAGTCTTGGATTCCGGTTTGACCGCAGTTTTCTTTTTTGCAGCTGCGGGTTTGGCTTCTTTTGCCGGTTTTTCCGCTTTAGGAACTGCTGTCTTTTTCAGCTTTTCCGGACTCTTCTCCGGATTCGCTTTTTCGCTCTTTTTTGTCGGGCCCTGGCCCTTGGCTGTCACTCTCTTTTGCCTCCTCTATTTCTGCTTCAGGTTCTGATTTCGTTTCCTTTTCTTCGTCTTTTCTCTGCGCCACGAG
>CAYHWZ010000388.1:1631-2105 GCA_964359975.1 uncultured Elusimicrobia bacterium
AGCGGTACGTTCACCGATTCCCTGCAAAGCCACCAACTGGTCAGTCGACGCGCCGGCAATTTTGGCAGCGCTCGTCCATCCGCCTTTGACTAAAATCTCCGCAGTCTTGGGACCCACACCTTCAATCGCGCTCAACTCTTTGGAAACAATTTCCATAGTGCGGGCCGCGTCTTCTTTTCTCTTGGTTTCGGATTTTATGTCAATGTTCCAACCGGTCAATTTCGAAGCCAAGCGCACGTTCTGCCCGTTTCGACCGATAGCCAGCGTCAGCATGTCGTCGGTTACCAGCACTTCCGCAGTCTTTACTTCGCCTTTGGAAAGCGCGACTGACAGCACTTTGGCAGGAGTGAGCGACGATGCGATAAACTTTTCCGCATCTATACTGTGCGGGATAAGGTCAATCCTTTCGCCGCGCAGTTCGTCGATGACAGGCCGGATCCGCGAGCCCTTCACGCCCACGCACGTGCCCACAGG
>CAYHWZ010000389.1:0-2058 GCA_964359975.1 uncultured Elusimicrobia bacterium
CAACATAACAGATACCATCAAAGACTCTGATGCAACCAGACACCGGATCACGCAAATTCTTCTTATTTGTCATAGATATTCCCGCATCCGCCAACTTATTGAACACCATACAACTACTCAGGGTTGGCGGCAATACTCTAAATTCTATACCACCAACGGCCCATTCAGATCCGCAGGCCTCCCCAGGCCGTAATGCTCGGTTCTTCTCTGTGCGCCCTCGTCTATGAAATAAAACCGCAGGCTGTCCTCATTCTCCTCAATCTCGGAAAGCAACCGGGCTTTTAACTTCACCCATTCACTGTCGCCGACCTTGCACTCAAATACTGATTTCTGCACCCTCTGGCCGAAATCCTTGCAGACCAAAGCCACCCGGCGCAACCGGCGGCGGCCTTTCGCGGTTTCAGTATTCACGTCATAACCCACTACTATTATCATTTCAGCACGCACGGAGGATATTCCGCGATGTCCCCCCTTATATAGCGCGCCAGCAACCGGGCCTGGCAGAAAGACAGCATCCCCACCGTCATCTTCTGGTCAAGTAATGGATGCGTGACCTCCTCCTGCTTGCGCTGCTGATAGGCGGATACCACCGCCTTGCGGGCCGCGTCGCTCATTTCAACGGCGCCGCCCTCGCGCACTGTGAAACAGCTTTTATCCACTTCCTTCCTGTTTATCAGGGTCAGCACGTGCCGGTCGGCCACGACAGAGCGGAACTCCTCCATTATATCCAGCGCCAGAGACGGCCTTCCCGGGCGGTCCGTATGAAGGAATCCCACACTCGGGTCCAGCCCGGCGGCTACCAACGCGGAAACACAGTCGTGCAGCAGCAACGTGTAAGAAAAAGACAGGAGCGCGTTTGCCGGGTCCAGCGGCGGGCGCCGGTTTCTATCTGTAATTTTAAAATCCTCCCGCTGCTGCTTCATAAGGTTATTGAAAACGCTGAAGTAGATCTGCGCGCCCTCGCCCTCGTAGCCGCGCGCCTCGTCCACGGATTGCGCGAACTCCAGCTTTTTTATGAAATAAGCGATGCTCGCGGCGGCTTTGTCCAGCGCCTGGACATCCGCAGTATCCTCGATCTGCCGCGCTGTGCGCATAAGCACGCCGCGAGAATTCTGCAGCTTGCCGGCAATTATCCAGCGGGCGATTTTGAGGCATTCCTCAGGCTTGTCTGCCATGCGGAACTGCTCCCGCCGCAACAGCACATTGCCGGACTGCGGCGCGTCCACCCTGGCGATCAGGCGGCCTGTTTCGCTCATAAAGGTTATGGCCGCGCCGTGCTCCGCGCAAAGCCGCATAACACCGGGCGACATCATCACGTTGCCGAAGACGGAAACGGATTCCAGATGGTGTATCGGCACGCTGAGCCGGGTTTCTTTTTCCACCTCTACTTTGACGGTAAGGTGGTCTCGGTGAACATAGGCCCCCTGCGTCATGACATAAAGGGTGTTTTGTCTTATGGAATCCATAAAGTTATTGTTGGCCCAGCAACCGGCGCTCCTTGCGCATAAACTCCTCAAGTTTCTCTTCGGAAGGCAGCGCGACCAGATATTTTGAAACGAAAAGTTTGTTATCCAGTCCAGTCGTGGCGTACTTCACTTTAACATGGTTTCTGCCGGTGCAAAGGATAATCCCGACGGGGGGGTTGTCGCCTTTCCGCATGACGTTCTCCCTGAAAAAATTCAGATAGAAATTCATCTGCCCGGCATCGCCGTGGCTGAAATCCCTGGTTTTAAGGTCTATCAGCACATGGCAGCGCAGGACGCGGTGATAAAACACCAGGTCGATACGGTCATGCTCATGATCTATTGTGATGCGTTTCTGTCGGGCCTCGAAGCAGAAGCCGTAGCCAAGCTCCAGCAGGAATTCCTGGATATGGTCGAGCAAAGCGGTTTCCAGATCATTTTCATTATATTCCGGCCGCTCTTTAAGGCCGGTGAATTCAAGGATATATGGATCCTTTATGATATCCTCCGGCGCGAAGACTTCCTTTTGCGCGTGGACTTTGGAAAGAAGCGCCGCTTTGTTTTTTGAAAGGCCGGTGCGCTCATAAAGGAGGCT
>CAYHWZ010000390.1:0-2050 GCA_964359975.1 uncultured Elusimicrobia bacterium
AAAGTCACGATTGAGCGGGTGAAGTAAAAAATAAGGAACGGTATTGTAAGAAAACCCCTTTTCTTTTTCCCTTGTTAACGGGGAATAAGAAGGGGGGGGCAGTCTGAGAGAGAAAGTGAAGGTGCAATGTGAAAGATTCGATGAAAAAAAATAGCAGCAAGCGGTGGGTGCGGATGACTGGGCTGGCTTTGCTGGCCTTGGCGGGCGGGCTGTCGTATGCGCGCTGCGAGGAAAGTAAGCCGAGCTGGATTCCGAAAATATATATTTACAATCCGCCGCCTGCGGAGGTCAGTACAAGCACGGTATTCCGCACGGTGGACCCGCAGATTATTCAGAAACTGATTGAATTGCTCGACGAGCAGAACCTGGGCAAAATTGAGAAGGGGGACGAGACTCCGATTCTTGAACAGCTGAAACCCATGGTCACGCCGGAAGGGTTGGAACAGAAGGCGCGTCTTTTGCAGTTGGGGGTGTCGCTGTCTGAATCTTTGGGATGGGAACAGATTAAGCATATCCGGGTGATTAGCGAGCAGAATCTGAAACAGCGTTTGACCACGGTGGCGCGGTGGGACCATACGCCGATTGTGCGGTCCATTGCGCTGATTTCGCTGGCAACGCTGCGCGATAAGAACGATGCGGTATATTTCCGGGAGGCGCTCTGGTCGAGGAACATCGGGATACGGTTTGCCACAGTTGAGGCGCTGAAAATTTGGGGTAAAGTGGACGAGGGTGTTCCTCTGCTGATGGAAGTGGTGAAGAGGGATGATTCTATGCTGGTGCGGGTTTCTGCGGCAAAGGCATTGTCGTGGCTGAACGATCCGTCGGGCAAGGAACTGCTGCGGAATTATTTGCAGGACAGGGACTGGTTTGTGAGGGCGCTGGCGGCGAATGCGCTTGGTGAGATTGGGAACTATGAGGACTATGACTTTTTGCTGAATCAGTTGAGCAAGGAACCGCTGGGCAATACGAATGAGTGAGTGATTTCCGAGATTGCGATTGGTGTGCTGAAACTGTTCCCGCAGAAAGTAGCGAAGGACAAGGAAGACCGCGAAGAAAAGAAGAGGAAAAAGAAGGCGGCTCTGCCGGTCCAGCCGAAAGTGGAACCGCCGAAACCCATACCGGGGCTTGTGTTTGAACTGGACCCGCTGGTAGTGACGGCTCCGCGTCTGAGGATTCCGCAAGGGGAACTGGTGGACCCGCGTGTGAATTTTCAGCTTCTGAAATTGATACGGGAAAAACAGGATTTGCGTATTTCCGAGGAGCAGGCGAACCTTTCAGCGGCTTATAAAGATTTGGACGCGCTGGTCACGCCGAAGGGGATACGGCTGAAGGCACGGTACACGGTGCTGGGGTATCTGCTGACTGAAGGCCTGGCGGGCACGAAGGATTTTGAACTGGTGGACCAGCTGATGCGCATGGTGCGTGAAAGAAAAAATCCGGATGTGAGTTCGTATGCGCTGATTGCGTTGGCGTATGGAAAGGATATGAGCCATTTGGGATTGTTTCAGGACGCGCTGAGGAGCGAGGTGGTGTCGGAACGGTTTGCCGCGGTGGAAGCTTTGCAGGCGTGGGCATTGCCGGAGGCCAAGTCTATACTGATTGGCGTGACCAAGATGGACACGTCGCCGATTGTGCGCGCTTATGCTGCGCAGGCGGCGCTGCGGCTGGGAGATTTGACCGGAAAAGATTATCTGGTGCGCGCGCTCGACGATACGGAATGGCCGGTGCGGGCGATGGCCATGCGTTATCTCGGTGAGCTGGGCACTGCGCAGGAATACGGTAAGGTGCTGGCGTATCTGGGGTCGCAGCAAAGACCGATTGTGCAGGCGGAGATGTGCTCGGCGCTTTTGCGGCTTTATGCGAAAAAGTATGAGGAGGACAGCAAGGAAAAATGATAACTCTTTTTAAAGCGTTTGCGCTGACGGGCGGCGAGTGGGTCATATATATATTGCTCGCGTGCTCGGTGCTGGCAATTGCGGCTATGGCGGAACACGCGGTGATTTTTAAGCGCGAGAAAAAGTTAACTCTGGAGAGCCAACTTTTTCTCGCG
>CAYHWZ010000391.1:0-2037 GCA_964359975.1 uncultured Elusimicrobia bacterium
GACCTGCACTCCTTGCACCGTCCGAACAGTTCATGACGGTGATAAGAAATCTCAAACCCGATTTTCCGGGATATCTTCTCCTGTATCTTCTCCACCTGGGGCCACTGAATCTCCATGATCATCCCGCAGCCCAGGCAGATCAGATGGTCATGGTGAGGGCGGTCAATCTTCACTTCGTACCGGGGCTTACCTGCCGAATCTGTCACCTGCTCTATAAGATCGCACTGTTCAAGCAGTTTGAGCGCGCGGAAAACCGTTATCTTGCCGATACCATGTTTCTTCAAAGCCGCGTAGATGTCATCCTGGCTCAAATGCCGGTCCGCTTTAAGCAGGAAGTCCAGCATCCGGGACCTCTGCACGGTAAGCACCAACCCCTTGCTGCGCAGATGTTCCCCAAAAAGCTGCCGGACCCTCTCCGCGTAACCTTCCCGGCCGGCGGTCCATTTGGGAAAATAAACCAGTTCAGTTTTAGTTCTCATTGAAATTATATTTCATTATATGATATACTGAATTGCTTGTCAAGCACTATTTGAATGGAGGCATCCCTATGACCGAAAAGCAAACACTGATACAAAAAGCGCTGCGGCTGGAATACCTGCTCATCTCTTATAATCTGCTGGAAGCGGCCGCGGCACTGGCCGCCGGATGGAAAGCCCAAAGCATTACCCTTGTCGGGTTCGGGCTGGACAGCGTCATAGAGGTGGCTTCCGCCGGGACGCTGGTTTGGAGGATGAAACAGACCGGACTGGAGGATGAAGAGCACGAGTCCGAATCGGAAAAACGCGCGCTACTGATCGTGGGTATCACCTTCTTTCTTCTTGCGGGATACGTTATTTATGAATCCATTGAAAAGTTGCGGCTGCGCCAGCCGCCTGACAGAAGTTTTTGGGGCATTCTGATTGCCATTCTGTCGCTTCTGTTCATGCCATACCTCGGACTGCGCAAAAGGAAAATTGCCCGTGAGATTGGGAGCAGGGCGCTGGAAGCGGACGCCATGGAAACCATGATCTGCGCCTGGCTTTCCGCGATTGTTCTTGTTGGGGTGGGACTGAACGCCTGCATGGGATGGTGGTGGGCAGACCCGGCGGCCGGGCTGGTGATGTCGGCATTTATTGTCAAGGAAGGATGGGAAACGTTTGAAGAATCGCGGGAATGAGATGATATCAGCCCGAAATGTTCAGTTGGGCGCGAGAACCGAGACGAAGGACGCAGGGAGTTTTCAGATGCTAAACTCGAAGTGGATACTCTCTGAATATCGGCGAAAGCTCTGAAGAAGAAAAAATCCCGCATCCTTCGTCGAATTCCGCGATCCAGCTGAATTTTTCGGGTTATTGCGGAACCAGTGAAAACCAGGAGAAGTTTTGTTCGTTACAACAGCGTCCCTGTCACCTGATTTCCGTACAGCTCCAAAAATCAGAAAGTCCGGGTTAATGGACCGAATGACTCTATATTTCTTTCGGAAAGTTCACTTCTTTTGTTCCTGTTTCATCTTTTCTTCCCGCTTGGACTCGGCGGCAACAATGTCTTTTTTAGTGCTTTCCACAATCGCAACCAGTTCGCCCTGCTCTTTTGCAGGAACCTTGAACTTTTCCAGGGTGTTGCTGAAGTCAACCATCATTACCTGCCACTCTTTTTCCGTTATACTGAGATGCGTATGGGCTTCTTTCATGCCCTTTCCGGTGTACTTGCAAGGTCCGCCGGTCACCATGCAGACCAGGTTGCTGACCTGAACTTTCAAGTACGGAGCAGGCGAATTTTTGCGCGCTTCAGATATCCTGGGGTTGGCGTTCAGAATTTCGTTGGACAGCAGCCGATCAATGAAATCATCCACGACCATGGCAATCGGCTTCAAACCGCCCAGCCGTTCGTAGAGGGATTTCTCCACTTTTTCCTGTGCCGCCGGCGCTCCGGCCTTTTCTTCGGCAAATAGCGCTGCGGTTTTTCCCCAGGGCACCGTTCCAACGGCCAGACTGACGACAAGCATTTTAGTCACAAGACTGCTGCGAATCATGTTATTCCTCCCTTTTTGAGTCAATA
>CAYHWZ010000392.1:0-2034 GCA_964359975.1 uncultured Elusimicrobia bacterium
AGTCGCGCGAAATGCGTGCGATATTGTACGCATCAAAAAATGTCCTGCCGTGCATGAACTGTGAGCCGAGTTCCAGACCGATGACCAGCGCCAACAGCGCAAGCCCCACGCTGAATTCGCGTGTATGCATCAGCTTCACGCGCATCATTCGAAAGAGTACCCCATGGCTTCCTCCGTTTTCAAATACTTTCCGCACGGTCCGAGTTTTGAACGGAGCGAGGCAATGTGCACGTCCACGGTGCGCGAATTGATTTCCACTTTATATCCCCAGACATTTTTCAGTAGGTCGGTGCGCTTGATGACGCGTCCGTCGGCTTTAAGCAGAGCCGCCAGCAGGTCAAATTCCTTGGGCGTGAGCGGCACCTGTTTTTCGCCGCAGAGAGCAGTCCGGCGTTTCAGGTCAACGACGAGTTCCCTCCGGCGTACGAGCGCGTCAGGGTCACCCTGATCCATGGTGCGGCGGAGGAGAGCTCGGACTCTTTCCAACAGTTCCGCCGGCGCAAAAGGTTTGATGACATAATCATCGGCGCCGGTCCTGAGCCCGGACACTTTGTCGGAAACATGGACGGCTTCTCCGGAGACCATCAGCACGGGAATTGATTTCCACTAGCGCATTTTCTTGACTCTGGCGCAAAACTGGAACCCGCTCATGCCGGGCAGATGAATATCCAGGATAATAAGGTTCGGCTGAAAATCCGCAATCTGGTCCAGCGCGCTCTCGGCGCTTTCGCAGACGGACAATACAAATTCCGGTTCGGAGAGAATCTCCCGGATAAGACGGGAAACCTTGCGGTCGTCGTCGACCACCAGGATTTTACGGCTCATGCGCTTTGTACCGGAATAAGCACGGAAAATTCCGCGCCCTTTCCCAAACCTTCAGATTCCACCAAGATTTCGCCGTTATGCCGGTTCACGATTTCCTTTGCAATCACAAGTCCGAGCCCCAAACCTTTTTTACCGTCGGAAGAATCAAGCTGGACATACCGCTGAAATATTTTTTCCAGCGACTCTTTGGGCAAACCTTTACCGCTGTCCTTAACACGGAACATGACCGCTTCGCCCACGATATCGTCGCGGAAACGGCTGACCTCCGACGCATTTATCCGCCTGACAGAAAGTTCGACGCGTCCGCCGGCAGGCGTATATTTCAGCGCATTTTCCGTCAGATTAGCAAGCACCTGGACCAGACGACCGCCGTCCGCATGCAGCCGAGGCACATCAGCGCCGATAGAACATTCAAAATTCACACCTGCGCTCTCAGATTCCAGCTTCATTTTCTGAACGAGAGGATCGATGATTTTCGGCAAATCCACGGACTGTTTATCCATCTTAAATTTATCCGAATCAATGCGCGAAAGGTCGAGCAGTTCGTTCACCAGCTTTTCCAGGCGCAGAGACTCTTCGTCGAGATATTTGACATATTCCAGCTGTTTCGGTGAAAGCGGCCCGGCGCGGCCTTCGAGCAGGAGAGCGGTGTACCCCTTGATGGAAGTGAGCGGACTGCGCAACTCGTGATTGGCCATGGAAAAGAAAAAGTTTTTCATGGCATGAAGCTCTGTGAGATTCTGATTGGCGCTGGAAAGAAGCTGAGACTGGTCGGAAAGGCGTGACATGGACTCTTCCAGACGGCGGGCCATGGAGACAAATTCAGCGGAAAGCATACCGACCTCGTCATTTCCCGACGGCAGATTTGCCAGCGTAAAGTCCCCGCCAGCCAGCGCGCGCGTGCCCTTGACCAACTGCTCGACCTTGCCGGTCACCTTTTGCGCGATAAGATACGAACCCAACGCGGCGGCAATCAGCGCAAAAAATGCAATCTGCACAATGGCGCGTCCCATCTCGGACAGAGCGCGGCGGAGATTTGATTCCGTCACATTCTTAAGAAAACCGATACGCACCACGCCGACTTTGGCGGAACCTGTCAGAATAGGCGCGGAAAGTTCAAACAATTCAGTCACATTTCCGTTGATGAGCGAAGGGTAGTACTGTTCGAGCAAAGAAACAGAAGTGGCGGCTTGCTGAGAAAAACGGTCC
>CAYHWZ010000393.1:0-2029 GCA_964359975.1 uncultured Elusimicrobia bacterium
GCTGGATACTACCGGCGTGACGGACCGTAAGCAGGGACGGTCAAAATACGGCGCCAAGCGCCCGAAGGCAGCTTAATTCTATGCCCAGAAAAACTTTAAAGCCAAGAGAAAAACGCGGGTTTCCGCCGCCGGATTATAAGTACAGTTCTTTGCTTATTTCCAGGATGATAAACAAAATGAATTTCTGCGGTAAACGGAACGCATCGGAAAGCATCGTCTATACTGCCATGGATACTATTAAGGAAAAGACCAAGGAAGATCCTATGGTAGTGCTCAACCGCGCAATGGAAAATGTGCGTCCGCTCGTGGAAGTGCGTCCCAGACGTGTCGGCGGCGCAACGTATCAGGTTCCCATGGAAGTGGGCCAGGTCAGGTCCATTACTCTGGCGCTGAATTGGCTGATCCAATACGCGCGCGAAAAGACCGGACGTCCCATGGCTACCCGTCTGGCGGATGAAATTTTAGCAGCAGCCAAAAAAGAAGGTTCAGCTGTAAAAAAACGGGAGGATACTCACAAAATGGCCGAAGCTAACAAAGCTTTTGCCCATTACAGGTGGTAAGCAGACTATGCCCAGACAATTTCCTTTAGAAAGAATCCGTAATATCGGTATTATCGCGCACATTGATGCGGGTAAGACAACAACTACTGAGCGGGTACTTTACTATGCCGGCCGTATCTATAAAATCGGCGAGGTTCATGACGGTACTACTACCATGGACTGGATGGAACAGGAACGTGAGCGCGGTATTACCATTACTTCTGCCGCCACTTATTGCCGCTGGCGGGATGAGCAGATAAATATTATTGATACTCCGGGACATATTGATTTTACTGTTGAAGTGAATCGGTCTCTCCGCGTTCTCGACGGCGCTGTTGTGGTGCTGGACGGCTCGCAGGGAGTGGAACCTCAGTCTGAAACCAACTGGCGTTTGGCGGATATGTATTCTGTGCCGCGGATTGTGTTTGCAAACAAGATGGATAAGGTTGGAGCGGATTATTATATGTGCGTGGATTCCATGCAGCAGCGGTTGGGAGCAAAGGCCGTTCCTATTCAGTTGCCTATAGGCGCCGAGTCAAAATTTGTCGGGTTGGTAGATTTGGTCCGGATGAAAGCGCTGGTCTGGGACGGGGAAGAGCTCGGTGCAAAGTTTGATATAGTGGATATACCTGCGGATATGGCGGAAAAGTCCAAACAGTACCGTGACAAGTTAGTGGAAGCGATTTCAGATTTTGATGACCAAATCGCGGAGAATTTCCTTAACGGGAGAGAAGTCGCGGAGAAAGATTTGGTTCCGGCAATACGTAAGGCAACGATTTCAGGTAAATTCTTCCCCATGCTCTGCGGTTCATCTTTTAAGAATAAGGGCGTGCAGCCGATGCTTGATGCGGTTTGCGATTATCTGCCAAGTCCGCTCGATATCCCTCCTGTTAAAGGAACCAAGATCGACAGTGAAGCTGAAATTGTTTTTGAGGCAAAGGACACTGCTCCGTTTTGCGCGCTTGCGTTCAAAATTCAGACCGATCCTCATGTCGGTAAGCTGATATATTTCCGCATTTATTCCGGAACATTGGCTGCGGGCGCATCTGTTTATAATCCCAAAAAGCGGACAATGGAACGCGTCGGACGTCTGCTTCGTATGCACGCGAATAAGCGCGAAGAAGTCAAAGAACTTTATGCCGGTGATATTGCCGCTGCCGTAGGGTTTAAGAATGTGACGACCGGCGACACGTTGTGCGACGAAAAGACTCCCGCAGCTTTGGAAGCCATGAAGTTCCCCGAACCTGTTATCTCAATTTCAATCGAACCCAAGACCCGCGCGGATGAAGAAAAAATGGGTATCGCGCTCGGTCGTTTGGCTGAGGAAGACCCTACTTTCCGCATGCGGACCGATATTGAAACCAGTCAGACTATTATTTCAGGCATGGGCGAACTGCACTTGGAAATTATTGTCGACCGTATGAAAAGAGAATTTAACGTAATTGCCAATGTGGGAAAACCGCAGGTGGCTTACCGCGAAACCATCCGCA
>CAYHWZ010000394.1:0-2023 GCA_964359975.1 uncultured Elusimicrobia bacterium
CCTGTTATCCGCGGCACAGCGCAGAATCCGGATGTTTTCTTTCAGGAACGCGAGCGGTCCGAACCGTTTTACCAGGCCTGTCCGCGGATTGTGGAAAAAGTCATGGACCGGTTTGCCAAAATCACCGGCAGACAGTACCGCATTTTTGAATATGAAGGCGACCCCAAAGCAGAAAGAGTCATCGTGATCATGGGTTCGGGTTGTGAAACTGTTCAGGAAACTGCTCGGTACCTGAACGGAAAAGGTGAAAAGCTGGGCGTGCTGAAAGTGCGTCTTTACCGGCCGTTCGATGCAAAAGCATTGCTGAAAATCCTGCCGTCCACAGTGCGCAGTATTGCAGTGCTGGACAGGACTAAAGAGCCGGGAGCTGTCGGCGACCCGCTTTACCTCGACTGCTGCGCTGCGCTTGACGAAGGTCTGGACAACGGCTGGATTTCGTCTGCCAGACCGAAAATTGTCGGGGGACGGTACGGTCTGGGCTCAAAAGAATTTACCCCTGCCATGGTAAAAAGCATTTTTGAAAACCTGGCCAAACCGAAACCCAAAAACCATTTTACCGTTGGAATAAAGGACGATGTTTCCGGGTCCAGTCTTGACTTTGACCCGTCATTTTCCATTGAACCCGATACCACGACCCGCGCGATTTTCTATGGTCTGGGTTCGGACGGCACTGTCGGCGCCAACAAGAACTCAGTCAAAATAATCGGCGAAAATACCGACCTTCATGTGCAGGGATATTTTGTCTACGACTCCAAAAAGTCCGGAGCGTCAACGGTATCGCACCTGCGGTTCAGCCCGGACCCGATACGCGCACCGTACCTGGTTTCCAGGGCAAATTTCATCGCCTGTCACCAGCCGTCATTTTTGGATGGAATTGATATGCTCGGACAGATTGCGCCGGGCGGAGTTTTTCTTTTGAACGCGCCCTATTCTGTGGACGATGCCTGGGAACAGATGCCGCTTGAAGTTCAGCAGAAACTGATTGAAAGCAAGTGCCGTTTCTTCATCATAGACGCCAGCAAAGTGGCAAAGTCATGCGGGTTGGGCAGCAGGATAAATATTGTCATGCAGACCTGTTTTTTTGCGGTATCCGGAACGCTTCCCCCGGACCAGGCCATGGAAAAAATCCGTCAGTCCATCCGCGACACATACGGTAAAAAGGGAGACCAGATCGTCGAGATGAATCTGAAGGCAATCGAATCCGCGCTGGAAAATCTTAAAGAAGTCCCTCTGCACAAGACCGCGACCTCCAAACGCAAAATCAAATCCGCATGGTCTGAAACCGCGCCTGCATTCGAACGGAACGTGCTCGGCGTGATTGCGCGCGGGCTTGGCGACACTGTGCCCGTCGGAGCTTTGTCGCCCGACGGAACTTTCCCCAGCGCGAGCACTCAGTGGGAAAAACGGAATTTGGCTACTGAAATACCTGTATGGGACCCGTCCGTATGTATCCAGTGCAGCAAATGCGCCATGGTCTGCCCCCACTCTGTTATCCGGGTCAAAGCGTACGGAGAGGATAATTTGCGCGGCGCATCAAGTTCATTCAAATCAAATCCTGCAAGCGACCTGAACTGGAAAGGACTGCAATACACCATCCAGGTTGCACCGGAAGATTGCACCGGATGCGGCATCTGCGTCGAAGTCTGCCCGGCAAGAAACAAATCTGAAACACGTCTCAAAGCCATCAACATGGACCCGCTCACAGACCAATTGCGCGAACAGGAACGCGCGAACTGGGATTTCTTTCTCAAGATTCCTGAACTCGACCGCCGCAAAATCCAGCCCGGAAGTATCCGTCAACAGCAGGCGCAGCAGCCATTATTCGAATTTTCCGGAGCGTGCGCCGGCTGCGGCGAAACTCCTTACCTCAAACTCGCGTCACAACTTTTCGGCGACAGAATGATCGTTGCCAACGCCACGGGCTGTTCCTCAATTTACGGCGGCAGTCTCCCCACCACGCCCTGGGCCAAGGATAACAACGGACGCGGACCGGCCTGGTCGAATTCACTTTTTGAAAACAATG
>CAYHWZ010000395.1:0-2016 GCA_964359975.1 uncultured Elusimicrobia bacterium
CAGGTTCGGGATTCGCAAGCACACCGTCGACGAATTGTGCGCATTTGGTGAGCACGCGCTTCACTTTCTGGGGAGGCACGGAATAGTCCGTACCCACGTCCAGTCTGCGGCGCACCTTGCGGTCACGGTAACTGAAACTGTCGAACATCCCTTTCTGCAGTTCGCTGTTCGGAATGAAATGAGTGACGCCTTCCCAGCTCCGCAGCACTGTGCGTGCCCAGTTGATGTCCAGGACCTCGCCTTCCATTTCGCCGATTTTTATCCAGTCGCCGATATCCACTATCCTCGAAAGAGCCAGCCCGGAGAAAAACATCTGGAATGTGTCCTTGAGCGCAAATCCTATGGCCGGCAGCAGGATACCGGTCGGCGCGTACACTTTCCACCATTTTATGTTGAATATCTGCTGGACCGCTACCAACACCGCCACGATGAATATGCCGAGGATACACACTTTGCGCAAGGGGGGTGAAACATTTATCCGCAGAACCGAAACAAGGAAATATTCCACCAGGAACTGGTCCACCACAAAGATGAGCAGATACGCGGTCAAAAGAAATGTGATAAACACCGACCATGTCAGCAGTTTGGGACTGATGGCGTGTTCGAGGACCGGCAGAGAAAAACATCCGACAAAGATAAATAGCAGGGTGTTGATAATCCAGAGGAAATCGTAACGGTGCGGAAGGGGGAAAGACCGTTTATACGCAAAAAAGCGGATGGCGAAATAAATCGCAATGGCGAGGACCAGTATACCGCCGGCGGTCAGGATGACCGGGAGGATATTATCGAGCATATCTATAAATTATAGCGGAAATACACCAAAAATGCCATGTTAATTTCAGTTCGGGTTCAGCCGCTGACTTATCTGAATAATGGATTTGGCGGACTGTACCCGCACGCGTCCGTCTGCGTCGGAAAGCGCCTGCCGGAGATAGAGAAAATCGTCCTTGTCACCGGCGGTACCGAGCGCGGACGCGGAGTTGGCCCGGACTTCCGCGTCGTCGCTGTTCAAAAGTTTCCGCAACTGCGCTGTGCCGGACGTGTCCCCAAGATCCACCAACGCTTTGGCCACGGCAAACCGGACCTCCCAACGGGGATCGTCGGCATATTTTTCCAGTACGCCCATCGCAGAGGTATTCTTGCTTTTGCCAAGAGCTTCCGATGCCTGCGCACGGATTTTCCAGTCTTTCTGGTTCATGGCATCTTTAAGGAGTTCCAGCGCTTCGGCCTCGCCGCGCAGAGTCATCATGGCTTGCGCAGCGCGCACGCGGTCAGGCCAGTCTCCCTTTTTCAAAGTTTCTTCAAAAATCGGTTTTACGCTGGTGTCGCCGCACCGGGCCAACGCTTCGGCAACTTTGACGCGCACATACTGGTTTTCGTCCCGCAGTTTTCTCCGGAGCGCGCCGACAGCGCTGATATCGCCGGACCGGCCCAACACTTCAGCCGCACGCGCGCGCACGCTCCATGCGGAATTGGCCAAATCTTCTATCATCACCGGCAACCCGCTCGAATCGCCCAGCTTGTTCAAAGATTCCGCAGCAGCGGACCTGAGCAGATAACGCTTGTCATTCACCAGACTCTTTAAAATGGGGATAGCATCCTTTTGGTTCAGTTGACCCATGGCTTCCACAGCGCGCACTTTTACAATGTCGAACTCGTCGCTTAGAAGTTTTTCCAGCGGTTTGAGCGCGCGGACGTCCCAGATTTCGCCGAGCGCCAGCGCTGCGCTGCCCCGCACAAAAAAAGATTTGTCGGAAAACGATTCGATGATAACGCCCCAGGAAAGCGAAACCAGGGCCGGCGGATAGTCGGCGGTATTGTTGCCCAGCATCTGCTGATATGTTTCGCCGGCAGCAAGGAATTTGCTCTGGGCGACCAGTATCCGTATCTTAAGATTGTAAGCTTCGAGTTCGCGGGGTTCTTTTGCAAGTACTTCGTCGGTGAGTTTGAGTGATTTGTCGAGGTTGCCTTCGGAGAGGATTTTTTGCGCTTTCTGGAGTTTGCGGTTGCCTTCGG
>CAYHWZ010000396.1:0-2009 GCA_964359975.1 uncultured Elusimicrobia bacterium
GACGCTCTCAAATAAAAAAACCGACCAGTCCACCAGGACTTGTCGGTTGTGAGTTGCATCCGCTTCACTTTCCTTTGTTTCTGTCGTCGGTGCGCTTTGTTTTTAAGGGGCTTTCCTTTGAAACAATTTTGCGCCAACGAACCAGACTCAAAGTTCGTGTCACTTCGGCAACCCAGCCAACTTATCTCAACTTGCGTCGAGAGTTAGTCCTGTATTCACTGACCTCCAGTGAATCTCTCCGTTAGGAGAGGGCTTTGCGTCCCCTGGTTTCCCAAGGTTTGCCTTTATCGGTCTTTTTGAAAGAGCTTAACTGCTTTTCGTCGAGGATCCGACCGGGGCTTCCGCTTTTTGGTCGGGCACTTTTAATAAAAAATGCCATCGGATCTTTCGATTCCGGTGGCTTTCACAAAACATCCAAACAACTTTTAGCGCTTGCGCGCTTGATTTTGGAAAGCCCCGAAATTTGCTACATGTTAAATCTAACAGCCAAACGGCTTTTTGTCAAGGGGGGAACCCAGATTTATATTAAATATTTTCAGCAGGGGGGGATGAACTCGGCTATTCGAAGCCAACAGTTGGGCCGGGACCTCCAGGTTAAGCGGTTTACCGCGGAAGTCCGTGACTTTGCCGCCGGCTTCTTCCACCAGCAGACTCCCGGCCGCTATATCCCAGGATTTCAGGTTAAATTCCCAAAACGCCTCGAACCTGCCGCAGGCAACATAAGCCAAATCCAGGGCCGCCGCCCCCAAACGCCGCAATCCCTGCGTTTTTTCCATCATGGCGCGGAAGAATTTGAGGTAGAATGCAGCTTTTTCCTGCCGGTCGTACGGGAACCCGGTTACCAGCAGACTGTCAATCAGCACAGACTGTTTGGACACCAGGATGCGTTTTCCGTTCAGGTAAGCGCCTTTACCCCGTTCCGCAAAGAAAAACTCGTCCAGGAACGGGTTGTAAATGCCGCCCAGCAGGACCTTGCCGTCCCGTTCCACGCCGATGGAAACGCAGCAGAGCGGAATACTGTGCGCAAAGTTGGTAGTGCCGTCCAGCGGGTCAATGATCCAGCGGGACTCGCCCGGACGGCGGATAGGCGACGACTCTTCAGCCAAAATCCCGTGCGCGGGAAAATGTTGGTGAATGGTCGAGATGATGTGCCGTTCCGCGGCTTTGTCCGTTTCAGTCACAATGCTGACAGCGCTTTTTTTTGTGATACGCTGTTTCCGCCCGAACCCGCGTTCCAGAATGCGGCCTCCTTCGCGTAAACAGCGGTCCAGCACTTTTCTTAGATTTGCAGGTGTGTCGTTCATTTGAAATACCTTTCAATTTCCCGAAGGAGATGTCCCGTCGTCGGTTTTTTTGCAATGATGCGCGGTTTCCAGCCGTAATGCAGGAGCGTGCCCGTGGTTACCGGACCTATGGACGCGGCGCAGATCTTGTTTTCGTTCACTACGCGCGCGCGTTCGGATTTGGAAATGGATGCGAAAAAGTTGTCCACCGTCGAGGATGAAGTGAAAGTCACACAGTCCGCGCTGTTTTTGCGGAGCAGACTGCGCAGACGCGCTGTGCCTTTACGGTCCGGCACAGTTCGGTACGCGGTCACCACATCAACGATTGCGCCGCGCTTGCGGAGCGTTTCCGGCAGAATGTTCCGCGCCACTGCCGCGCGGGGTATAAGAATTCGCGCGCCGCGCACGCGGTTCAACACTTTAAGAACGGATTCCGCCACATAATCTTTGGAAACCTGCGGCGCAGAAAGACCTGCTCTTTTCATTGCCAGAGCCGTGGCCGGTCCGATGGCGAACGTCTTTATCGTCGTCGGAAACGCAGCAAATTTGCGGATGCGGCGGTATCTTTTCATGAAATATTCCACACCGTTCACACTGGTAAAAATGAGCCGGTCATACCGGTCAAGATTCCGGATACTTTTGTCCAGCCGCGACCAGCTCGGCGGCGGCACAATGCGGATGGCGGGACAGACATATACTTTTGCTCCGGCGCGTTTCAGTTCATCA
>CAYHWZ010000397.1:0-2009 GCA_964359975.1 uncultured Elusimicrobia bacterium
GCCAGCGAATCGCACAAAAAATCCGCGATGACCTGCACTTCGCCCAACTGGTAGTTGTGCGCGACAATGACAGCTTTCCGCTATTTTTTAAGACGTAGCACCCGCTCGGCGAGCGTGAGTTCTTTTTGTTTCAGCATGTACGTCTCCTGCAGTTATCCGAAAAGTTGTTTCTTGCGGTCGAGGAGGTTGTCCAGAGTTTTTTCCGGCACGTTGATTTCGCCCAGCGCTTCGTGACCCGAACCCGGCCCGTGATAATCGGACCCTCCGGTCGGAATCAGGTTCAGTTCTTTGGCCATCTGGAGATACTGCGCCACCTGCTCTTTGCGGTGCGAAGGATAATAGACTTCGATGCCCTGCAGACCGAGTTTGACCAGTCCCTCAATGGTTTCACGGGAAACATAGTATCCGGGATGCGCCAGCGACGGGATTCCCTTGGCGCCGAGGATGGCCTCGATGGCGTCCTGCGGCGATGGGCCTTCATAAAAAACGTAGGCGGA
This sequence comes from uncultured Elusimicrobia bacterium, assembly GCA_964359975.1. Lineage (GTDB taxonomy): Bacteria > Elusimicrobiota > Elusimicrobia > 2-02-FULL-39-32 > 2-02-FULL-39-32 > CAYHWZ01. Next base: position 498 of record CAYHWZ010000397.1, read on the forward strand.
TTTTCCCTGGCTCAGATATTTTTCAAATGCTTCCTGTCTGGAAAAGACCACGCCTTTTTCTTTCAATTTGTCCGCTATGTGAGGACGTCCGATGGCCGCGCCGTCAGCTTTGTGGCTGAAATCGTCCACGGAAATTTTGATGCCCATTTTCTGCAGCCGCTCGATGATCATTTTTGAACGGGTAACGCGCACTTCGCGGTGGTACTGCAATCGTTTGAGCAGCGCGTCCGCGGACGGGTCAAAGAAATATCCGAGTATATGCACGGACGAAGTTTCCTTGGTATTGATTTCCACCGCCGGTATGATGGTCATGTCGAGCTCTTTGGCTCTTTTCTGGGCTGCGGCAAGTCCTCCCACGCTGTCGTGGTCGGAAAGCGCCATGTGCGTAATGCCGAGTTTGTGCGCGGCTGAAACTAAATCTTCCGGTTCCAGTGTGCCGTCGGAATAGGTGGAATGGGTGTGCAGGTCAATTTTCATGGCCGGTAAATCTCCGAACCGCTTTCGACGAATTCTTTCGACTTCTCCGACATGCCTTTACTCAGGGCTTCGTCTTCGGTCACGCCGACGGTTTTGGCATAGTCGCGCACGTCCTGCGTGATTTTCATGCTGCAGAACTGCGGTCCGCACATGGAGCAGAAGTGCGACAGTTTGGCTCCGTCCGCGGGCAATGTTTCGTCGTGAAAATCTTTGGCTGTTTCCGGGTCGAGAGCAAGGTTGAACTGGTCTTTCCAGCGGAACTCAAACCGCGCGCGGCTGAGGGCATTGTCGCGGGCTTGCGCGCCGGGATGTCCTTTGGCAAGGTCGGCGGCGTGGGCTGCGATTTTGTATGCAATCACACCGTCGCGCACGTCTTTTTTGTTCGGCAATCCGAGATGCTCTTTGGGCGTTACATAGCAAAGCATGGCGCATCCGTACCATCCGATCATGGCGGCTCCGATGGCCGACGTAATGTGGTCGTATCCGGGAGCAATGTCCGTGGTCAGCGGTCCGAGCGTATAAAAGGGCGCTTCCTGACAATCGTTAAGTTCTTTTTCCATGTTAATTTTAATCATCTGCATGGGGACGTGTCCCGGACCTTCTATCATGACCTGCGTTTCTTGTTCCCACGCTATGCGGGTAAGTTCGCCGAGGGTTTCCAGTTCCGCGAACTGCGCGCGGTCGTTGGCGTCGGCGATAGAACCGGGCCGCAATCCGTCGCCCAGCGAGAATGCAACGTCGTAAGCTTTCATAATTTCGCAGATTTCTTCAAAGTGTGTGTAGAGGAAATTTTCCTGATGATGAGCAAGACACCACTTGGCCAAAATGGACCCTCCGCGCGAGACAATGCCGGTAGTACGCCGGGCTGTGAGCGGGATGTAGCGAAGCAAAACTCCGGCGTGAATCGTAAAATAGTCTACGCCTTGCTCGGCCTGCTCGATGAGCGTGTCGCGGTAAAGTTCCCAGGTCAGTTCCTCGGCTTTTCCCTCGACTTTCTCCAGCGCCTGATAAATGGGTACGGTGCCGATGGGTACG
>CAYHWZ010000398.1:0-2009 GCA_964359975.1 uncultured Elusimicrobia bacterium
CCGCGCGTTTTTTGCGGATCGCCTCCACCACCTCGTGGCCTCCCATCCTGGGCATCGTGGCGTCCAGCACCATTAAATCCGGCCGGTCGGAAATGTATTTTGCCAGGCCCTCCACGCCGTCTTCCGCCTCGATCACCTCAAACCCGCCAGCCTCCAGCCTTGACACGATAAGCAGCCGGATATCCGGATCGTCTTCCACCACTAAAATCTTTTTCGCCATAAACCCAGCCTCTTTCTTTACAGCAGCCAATTCACGGAAAACTCCACGGCCTTTTGTTCCAGCGGTTTGCTGAGGGTTAAGATCGCTGTTTTGCGGAAATGGTCCTTTATGCGGGCCATGTCCATCTCATGGCCCGACATGAGCAGGATGGGGATGTTCCCTGTTTCTGCGTCATCTTTAAGGCGCTCGATAACCTCGTACCCGCTCATATCGGGAAGCCGCACATCCAGGAGGATCAAATCCGGTTTATCCGACCTGATCCTGGTAAGGGCTTGCGCGCCGCCGCCTGCCGCGTCTATACGCGTATACCCGGCCTTCTTAAGGGTCCTGCTTAAGGCTTCCACTACCGCCGCGTCATCATCTACGATCAACAGCTTCTTGTTCAGCCGCTCGGCGCTTTCGGGAAGAAGGCGGCCTTCGCCGGCAGCCATTAACTCTTCCGGCATGTTGCCGTCCCGGGGGAAAACAGTCCAGCCTGTTGAAAACCCGGTTCCCATGTCCCCGCGGCGGCGGTCAAGCAGGGCTTGTTTAACGGCTCTGATGACGGCCCTCCTTTTTTCCACTACCTCCTCCCCGGCGGCGTTTGCCAAAACCAGCAGGCGGCACCCGTCCATTTCCACTACGCCGTCGTACTGAACGATCGCCCGGACCGCGCGCAGAATATCGTTCATCAGCTCGCTGGTAAAATCCCTGCCGCGCGTTCCTTCAAGTTTTTCAATATCGTCAAGGCGCAGTATGAACACTGAAAACTCCTTCTCCAGGGAGATCGCTTCATGAAGATGTTGCCTGAAAATCCCGCTTCCGGCCCGTTTCGGAAGGGTAAAACTGAACACCGACCCGCTCCCCGGCCGACTCTCAACCCAGATGCGCCCTTTATGCACCTCAATAATCCCTTTTGAAATGGCAAGCCCCAGGCCCGTCCCTTTTTCGGCAGGCCCGGCCGCACGGCTGAACTGCTGGAATTTCCCGAACAGGCGGCCCAGGTCTTCTTTCGCGATCCCGCGCCCTCTGTCCGTCACGGCGCAAACCACGTCCGTTTCCGTTTCCGTTACAGAAATGTAAATCACCCCTTTTTCGCTGAATTTTATGGCGGTGCTGAGCAGGTTCGTGAGAACCTGTATAATCTTATCGCGGTCGGCGTAGGCCAAAGGCGTTTCACCCGCGGAAACAGTTTTGAGCTCCAGCCCCTTTTTCGACAACTGGGGAGCGAAGGTGGCTGCCACGCCTTCTACGGCGTGCGCGATATTTACGGATTCCAGGACCAGTTCCATCTTGCCGGCTTCAAGTTTTGACATATCAAGCAGGTTGTTGATCATCCGGGCCAACCGGTCTATATTACGCAAGCCGATGGACAAATACTTTTTCTGTTTTTCGCTGACCTCGCCCAGCAGCCCGTCAAAAACCTGCGACACAGATTCACGGATAGAGGTAAGCGGCGTGCGCAGCTCATGGGATACGGTGGAGATAAACTCCGACTTCCGGGAATCAATCTGCTTTTCAGCGGTTATGTCCCTTAATATGATCGCGGCGCCGATAATGTCGTTTCCGCTTTTAACCGGAACTATATCACAGCGCAAGATGTTACGCTCTTCGTTCGGTATCGTGATCTCCTTGACTATGCACTGTTTCTTGGCATTGCACTCGCTGACAGCGGCGTCCAACCCGGTTTTTCGCATATTTTCGTGTATAATTCGAAAAGTCACTTCTCCTTCGGCGCCAAAACCCAGCATTTCTCCGGCGCGCGGGTTTAAAACCGCGATTTCACCCCGCCCGTCTATCATGATCACGC
>CAYHWZ010000399.1:0-2005 GCA_964359975.1 uncultured Elusimicrobia bacterium
CAGCAACCGCCGGTTGTCGCGCTGGTGCAGGCCGATGGACGGTTCGTCGAGCACGTAGAGCACGCCTGTAAGTCCGGACCCTATCTGCGTCGCCAGATGAATACGCTGAGCTTCGCCGCCGGCAAGAGTCTGCTATTCGCGGTCAAGCGTGAGATATTCCAGCCCGACGTTGGCCAAAAACGAGAGCCGCGCATCGATTTCCTTGAAAATCTGTTTTGCAATCGTGCGCTCTTTGGGACTGAGTTCGAGTTCTTTGAAAAATTCCTGCGCCTTCTTAACGGACAGCATCGTCACTTCCCGGATGGACTTGTGGTGCACGGTGACAGAGAGCGATTCCGGTTTGAGCCGCGCGCCTTTGCATTTCGGGCAGGTATGATGGCGCATGTACTGGTTCATCACGGCTTCGCGCACAAAAGCGGATTCGGTTTCGCGGTACCTGCGTTCAAGATTGGAGACAGCTCCTTCATAATCCACATCCCGTGAACTCCACGACGCGCGCACGCGGGTTCCCTCACCTCCGTAAAGCAGGAGCCGCTGATGTTCTTTGGTAAGCGATTTCCACGGTTTTTCCGTCGATATGCGGTACTGGCTGCAGACTTGTTTGAGCAGTTCATTGTAGTATCCGCTCCATCCCTTTTTCCACCGGTGCGTGCGTGTGGTGATGGGGTTGGACCAGGCAAGGATGGCTCCTTCTTCAATGGAGAGATTCTTGTCCGGTACCACGAGGTCCGGGTCCACTTCCATTTTGGAACCAATCCCGTCGCATTCCGGACACGCGCCGTAAGGGGAATTGAACGAGAACATGCGCGGCTCGATTTCCGGCAGAGAAAGTCCGCACTCTGTGCATGCGTGATGCTCGCTGAAAATCAGTGTCTGTGCCGGGCCCTTTTGACTGGAAAGTTCGAGCAGGACAATGCCTTTGCCTTCTTTCAGAGCGGTTTCGATGGAATCCGCGATGCGTTCGCGCGATTCGGCCTGGATGGTGACGCGGTCAATGACCAGATCAATCGTCTGCTTTTTATAACGGTCGAGTTTAATCTTGTCTTCCAGACTGCAGACCTTGCCGTTCACGCGCACTCGGGCGAATCCGGACCGTTTCAGTTTTTCAAACAAATCCGTGTACACGCCGGTGCGTCCGCTCACAATCGGCGCCATAATCTGCACCGATGTCCCCGGCTCAATCTCCATGACGCGCGAAATAATCTGCGACGCGGACTGCGGCTTGATTTCTTTGCGGCACTTTGGGCAATGAGGCGTGCCGACCCGCGCAAAAAGCAGGCGCAGACAATCGTAAATCTCAGTCACGGTCCCGACGGTGGAACGCGGATTGTGTGAAGGGTTGCGCTGTTCAATCGCAATGGCCGGCGAAAGACCATCGATGATGTCCACGTCGGGTTTGTCCATCATTTCCAAAAATTGCCGCGCGTAGGCCGAGAGCGATTCCACGTACCGACGCTGACCCTCAGCGTAGAGAGTGTCGAACGCGAGCGACGATTTCCCCGACCCGGAAAGTCCGGTAATGACCACCAGTTTGTTGCGCGGAATATCGAGCGAAACATTTTTCAGGTTATGTTCGCGCGCGCCGCGGATGATAATGGAATCTTGAGCCATGTTACGGATGTGTTACTGCGGTCTGCGCCGGAATGGCACTTTGCAGTAGTCGGCAAAAAACGGGAGCCGCGCCTTGATTTTGGAAACTGCTTCTTCCGCGCATTCTTCGCCGAGCGGGATGATCTGTTTGGCGCGGTGAAAGTCCACCCACGAAAAGTTGCGCGTGTCCGGACGGAGCGAAATCTGCGAAATGTCCGTGCGAGACGACGCTATCTGGTACTGCATGGTGTATATCATTTTGAAAAAAATATCGAAGAACCCCGGACTTTTCGACGGAAACATGCCCAGCCGGCGGAGCGAGACTTTGCGTTCGGAAACTTTGCTTGTAAGGTTGACGGACACAACGATATCCGCACCGAGCGAGGAAATGATGGACGCTGGCACCGGGTTCACT
>CAYHWZ010000400.1:0-1982 GCA_964359975.1 uncultured Elusimicrobia bacterium
TTCGTATTCTAAACGTCCGTCTGCCCAATCGAAAAAAATCAACGGGGAAAACCGCGCGGACCGTCCGGCGCTGGACCATGTTTCGCTGAAGGTGGAAACAGGCGAGATTTTCGGGTTTTTGGGTCCGAACGGCGGGGGTAAAACCACTTTATTCAAAATTCTGTCCACTTTTCTTGCGCCAGTCAGCGGGCGGGCAGAGATTCTGGGATTGGACATTGCAAGAGAGCGGGACAAAGTGCGGCTGAACATCGGGGTGATTTTCCAGCATCCGAGTCTTGACGTGCAGTTGACTGCATTTGAAAATCTGGTGCATCAGGGTCATCTTTACGGAATGAGCGGTGAACCCTTGCGCACACGCATAACGGAACTCGCGGGCACTGTAGGGCTGACGGATGTGCTGGAACGTAAGGCGGGACAGCTTTCCGGCGGAATGCAGAGGCGGGTGGAAATTGCCAAGGGAATGATGCATCATCCTAAACTTCTGCTGATGGATGAACCCAGCACCGGGCTGGACCCGGGGGCAAGAAGAGACTTGTGGGACTATCTTTACCGTCTGAAAAGCGCGGGTGTGACTGTGCTGCTCACCACTCATCTGATGGAGGAAACGGAGCGGTGCGGACGGCTGGCGATTCTTCACCAGGGACGGATAGCGGCTATGGGTACGCCGGGTTCGCTGAAAGATGAACTGGGCGATCATGTGACTACGCTCACTGTGCGTGACAATAGCAAGTTCACCGATATTTTGAGAACCAAGTACAATGTCGTGCCGCAGACTGTGGACAATTCGCTGAGGATTGAAAAAGAAATGGGAAATGATTTTATCGCGGGTCTGATGAAAGATTATGCAGGGGAGATTCTGTCCGTGACGGTGGGGAAACCGACATTGGAGGATGTTTTCATACATCATACCGGGCACAGATTTCAAGAAGTTCAGGATGAGGCGGCAGGATGAACAGGTTTGCTTTGGCTGCGTGGACACTGTGGCAGAGGGAAGTGGTGCGGTTTTACCGTCAGAAAAGCAGGGTAATAGGTGCTGTGCTGCCGCCGGTGATATTCTGGTTTCTGATAGGGTCGGGGTTGGGGGGATCGTTCCGGCACGGGTTTCAGCCCGGGGCGGAAAGCATGAACTATCTGGAATATTTTTTCCCGGGGACGATTGTGATGATTGTTCTGTTCACCGCGGTGTTTTCCACGATTTCCATTATTGAAGACCGGCGCGAAGGGTTTTTGCAGTCGGTGCTGGTGGCGCCGGTTTCGCGGAACAGTATTGTGATGGGGAAGATTTTGGGCGGGGCTACGCTGGCGTTTGCTCAGGCGCTTATATTTCTTTGCGCTGCGCCGTTCCTCAGCACTTCGGTCACTTTGGGGTCGCTGATATACGTGCTGGTTATTTTGTTTGCGACTGCGTTTGGGTTGACGGGGCTGGGGTTCATTATGGCGTGGCGGATGGATTCAACGCAGGGGTTTCATTCTATCATGAATCTATTTTTGATGCCGATGTGGTTTCTGTCCGGGTCGCTGTTTCCGGTGGACAGCGCTCCTCGGTGGCTCAAGGCCGCGATGCTGGCGGATCCGCTGACATATTCTGTGGCTGCGCTGAGGCATGGGCTGTATGCGGGCGGGATGAGCGCTATTCCTTCACTGCCGTCGCCTGTGGTGTGCTTGTTGGTCACGGTCGGGTTTTGCATTTTGACTTTTGCGGTTTCGTCCATTGTCTGCGCGCGTCGCGAAATCGGGTGATTGCCGTGAGTTACAAGCATGAACACAAATTGCTGGGAAATCTCACTTTCGACGAGGTGAACGCCATTCTGGTGCACAAGTGGCATCTGAGCCAAAAGGCGGGTCATGATGTGGGGATGGAATTTGCCAGCGCGGATTTTTTTGAGCATCATGCCGATGTGTGGCGGAAACATAAGATGGCAGAAGATATGCACCTTCAGAAAGAAGAGATTCTGCGGCACAAGTGGTATTTGTCGGAAAAG
>CAYHWZ010000401.1:0-1972 GCA_964359975.1 uncultured Elusimicrobia bacterium
GCGCTCCTCAACCAGCTCCTTGCCAACATGCGTATCTCTCTGAAAACAAAGGACGTGATATTCGTGCTGCTGACCGGAGTGACCGCGGACCCGGGGCTCGGATTCAACCGCGCGGCCATATTTTTGCACAATCCGGAAAGCCGCCGCCTCGACGGTAAAATGGCCATCAGTCCGAATTCGGTCAAACACATGCGCGAAATCTACGAGGACGCGGCGCGCAGGAAATATGATTTCAGTTACTATATCGGGCAGTACTACAGCCAGAACCTTTCCGTCAGCAATCTGCTGAACAAAAAAATCTGCGATATCCGCATCCCCGTGAACCATAAATCAAACGTGCTGACACGCGCGTTTCTGCAGAAGAAGAGTATTTTTGTCCGGTCGTCCGCAAAACAGACTGCGGATGTGCCGTCCGAGCTGCGCTCCATTTTCACAAAACCGTTTGTAGTTGCGCCGGTCACGATTGACGGGGCGTGCAGCGGAGTGATCGTTGCGGACAATTTTTTCACCGAAAGCGATATTACGCCGAAGAAAATCCAGTCGCTGGAAGATATCGCGAGTTTTTCGTCCACCATGATTGAAAGCGCGCTGAGGTTTGAAAAGGCCGAGGCGCAGTCTTCGACGGACGAACTGACCAAACTGCACAATTACCGCTATTTCCTCAAACGGCTCGATGAAGAATTGAAACGCGCCGCGCGGTACAAGCACGCTTTTTCGCTGGTATTTTTGGACCTGGACTATTTCAAAGGGTTCAATGACCGGCACGGACATTTGGCAGGCAACAAAGTGCTGATGGACATTGCGGGAATCGTGAAGAACAATATCCGCACTGTGGACATTGCGGCGCGGTACGGAGGGGACGAATTCGTCATCATCCTGCCGGAGACCGACGGGAAAGGCGCGCGGGTTGCGATGGATAAATTGCGCCGGAAAATATTGGACTACACATTCCGCGGGGACGCTGTGACGGTAAGCGGCGGGATAGCGGCGTTTCCCGACGACGGCAAGAGCGAGGAAAAGCTCATTTCCAAAGCGGACCAGCGCCTCTATACAGCCAAAGCCAAAGGCCGCGACCAGATACTTTAACGGCCGGTTTTTGTTATAATACCTTCCATGCACGGCAAACTATTGGTTCTTTCTCGTTATACGGATGCGGACACACTGGAATCAGCGCTCAAGAATCCGCGGAGCAGAAAACTGCTTTGGCTGGAAATTCTGCTCAATGATTCAATTGACTGGGAGTCTCGCCTGGACCAGCCGCTCATCCGTTCATCTTTCCGAAAAGCATGCATCTGGTATCATCATTTCCGCACGATGATACGGCTCACAGTCAAGCGAAAACCGCTGGCGGACGTCACTGGCGAATGGGATGACCGCGAATACCGGACATTTGTAGAGGCGCTGAATTTTGTCCGGCGTTGATCTCAATAAAATCATTGTGCTTCTGCGGGAATACTCGCAGAAACAAAAAACAGTCACAAAACTAATCATTGTCGGCGGGCTGGCGCTTCAGCATTATGGGCTTAAAGACCGGCACACTTATGATGTAGATGCTGAAGTGCGGGGAAATCTTGACCGCCTGCGGACATTTTTGAAATCCAAAGGCATACCGTCGGATTTGGGCGAAAATATTTCAAACTGGTCAGTGGTTTCTATTCCAACCGGCTACCAGAAACGTGCCTCAACTTTGTACAAGGACCGGCATCTTGAAATCAAAGTTCTTGACCCTGTAGATTTTGTGATTTCAAAGTTAAGGCGGTTCACCGAGCAGGATATACAGGATGCTCTTTTTGTCGCAAAGACATTCAAGATTCCGGCAAAAACTGTGATGAAGGCAAAGTCTGATGTCATAAAATGTTCGCCAAAGGACACGCTTTTGTTTCAGTTCGGCAAGTATGTTGATTATTTTGTCAAAAAGCTGGTAAAATAGGGGCAGAGCGTTTATTCATTTCAATCGATGCGGGTGTAGTAA
>CAYHWZ010000402.1:0-1967 GCA_964359975.1 uncultured Elusimicrobia bacterium
GATTTGCTCTGCCGCTCATATTGGGTGACGTACCGTATGCCGATTGTAGTCACGCGGTGCTGCAATAACTATGGTCCGTACCAGTACCCGGAAAAAGTCATCCCGCTTTTTGTGACCAATCTCATTGATCACAAGAAAGTGCCGGTTTACGGTAAAGGCGCAAACGTGCGCGAATGGATTTACGTAATGGACCACTGCAGCGCGCTGGAGATGGTCTGCCGTCGGGGAAAGCCGGGCGAAGTTTATAATGTCGGCAGCGGTCAGGAACTGACAAATATCGATTTGGCGCACAAACTATTGAAGCTTTTTGGAAAATCAACGGAAAGCATTCAATACGTGAAAGACCGTCCGGGACACGATTTCCGTTATTCGCTCGACTGGTCCAAACTGCGCAAGCTGGGATGGAAACCTTCCTTTGATTTCAAGTCCGCTCTGTCGGAAACTGCGGAATGGTACCAGACAAATGAGCAGTGGTGGCGCAAAATCAAGGAAAAATCAGAATACGGCGCGTATATCAAAAAGCAGTACACTTCACGCAAGAAATGAAAATAGCGGTCACCGGCACTTCCGGTCTCGTCGGATACGATGTGTGGCATACTCTTAAAGAGAGCCACGAAGTGTGGGGCATCGGGCGGCGCAAACCGGATTTTGTGCCCATGACTCAGTGGCGCACCGTGGACATCAGCGACGCGGAACAGACGGCAAAAATTGTCACCCAGATAAATCCCGACTGTCTCATCCATTGCGCTGCGCTGTCGAATCCGGACGATTGCGCCATGGACCCTGTCACAGCATACAAGGCAAACGCAATCGGCACGCGCAATCTGGCTCTGGCCTGCCAAAGATTTGACACGGAAATGGTCTATGTATCGTCGGACCAGGTGTTCAACGGTAAAAAGAAGTCGCCCTACACGGAACTGGACAAACCTGACCCGGTTAACCTATACGGTGTCTCGAAATTGTGGGGGGAACGGTTTGTGCAGCAGTTGCTCAGCCGGTGGTACGTGGTGCGGACTGCTCTGGTATTCGGCGCGGCGCGTCCGACGTTTGTGGACAAAGTGGCGGCTGCCGCGATTTCCGGCGAAAAGATGACTTCCGCGACAAATATTGTGAATTCGCCCACTTATTCCAAAGATTTAGCGCAGGCGCTGGCGCATTTGATTGAGAAACATATATACGGCACGTATCACATCGTCAACGAAGGCAACTGCAGCCGGTACGAACTGTCCGTGTTTATTGCGGAATCGCTCGGACGGAAACCCGGGTTCATCCGCAAGGGCAAACTGACCAACCTGAATTTGAAGGCGAAACGGCCCGGTTACACACCGATGGAAAATTTTGTCTGGAATTTGAACGATTTTCCCAAAATGAGAACGTGGCAGGAGTCGGTACTCAGCTTTCTGGAGGAAAAACCTGAATGAAAATCTGCATGGTAGGTGCGGGATATGTCGGGCTTGTGACCGGGGCCTGTTTTGCCGAGATGGGGCATACTGTGGTCTGCGTGGACAACGATTTGCGCAAGATAGGCATGCTGAAAAAAGGGAAGATACCGATTTATGAACCCGGACTCAACGAACTGGTCAAGAAAAATGTGCGGGCCAAACGGCTGTCGTTTTCGGATTCAATTGCGAAAACTGTGCCACATGTGGAGCTGGCTTTCATTGCTGTAGGCACTCCGCCGCGGGACGACGGGTCTGCGGATCTTTCGTTTGTCGAGCATGTTGCGCGCGAAATAGCCACGCACATGGTGAAGTATCTGGTGATTGTGGAAAAGTCCACTGTCCCCGTCGAGACCTGCCAGTGGGTGAAGAAAACGATTTCGCGCTGGAACAAACGCAAGATACCGTTCGATATAGTTTCCAACCCTGAATTTTTGCGCGAGGGGACGGCAATTGAAGATTTCCTGAAACCGGACCGCGTGGTGGTAGGCGTAGAATCCGACCGCGCCAAAGAGATTATGGGCAAAC
>CAYHWZ010000403.1:0-1961 GCA_964359975.1 uncultured Elusimicrobia bacterium
GGCAAGCGGTTTATCTCCGACCGTGTTGAAGTGTCGGGCGATTACCGGTACACGTCAGGTTCGCTTTTTTTCGGCGTCAACCGCGAGGTGCGTGTCACACGCGGCGCGCGCACGGACACTGTTGTCGTCGAGGAATCGCTGAAGTACAGTTATTCCCAGCACACTTTAGCAGGTACGGGCGGATATGAGTTCGGCGGAATCCTGGCCGGGCTGTTCAGTCAATTGCGGCTGTCGGTGAGTTTATTTTCCGACCGCGCAAACACTTATTCCGAAGGGATGGAACTGACCTATCCACTGCCGCACAAATTTTCCGCAGGATTGTCCTACACGCTCACGCAGAACGCCGATACCGGCGACAGGTATTACTTCAGTCTGTTCGCCTCCAAGTATTTTTGAACCGCCTTCCTGAAAAACAACTGTAAACTTTTTGCGCGGCTGGACTGTTGATAAACCGTAAGGCAGACTGGCAGGGCGGAGGTGTGCAATGATACGGAATATTTTGTGCATGATTCTTATACTCAGTTCAGCGCCGGGACTTGTTTTTGCAGAGAAGAATGAGACCACGTTCTTCGCGCCGCGCCGCGGTGATATGGCTCTGGGCGCAGTGCTGGGTTCACCGACCGGACTGTCCATGAAATATTGGCTCGGCAATTCGCATGCAATGGATGCGGGGTTCGGAGTGCCTTTCGATTCGGATGTGAAGTTCAGCGTTCACGGAGATTTTCACTGGCTGTTTCCGGTGCAGTCATATTCGGCGGGTTCGCTGGGATTTTATGCCGGTGCAGGAGCGCGCATACGGGCCATTTCGAACAAGTCCAAGAGCGCGGATTTCGGGTTCAGGTTTCCGGTGGGATTTGAGTTTAACACGCGGCCAAGTTCACTCAACTTTTTTGCGGAAATTGTGCCCGTGGCTGTGCTGACTCCGGACAGGGAATTCAGTCTCGATGGCGGTATCGGTATCCGGTACAGATTTGCTGGACGGGGGATTGCGCCTTAGATTGGGTCGCTTTCCCCCATTGTCCTTTTTTAGCTGAACTTTATTCACTCCTGACAATAAGTCGTGCATGGGAATTTTTGTCCCTCCATATCCCCTAAGTATCCCGGAAACAATTATTATTGAATCGTCTCGCTAATCTGTTTTGGCAACATTGATGCCCTACAGTTTGGCGATGAGCAACTATTTATGCATTCATTAATAAACGCCACGTTGTTTGAAGCTGTTTCCATCTGGGTCGTGTTGGGCATTGCTTTGACAGGGCTCGCCTACGCGTTTTTCCTGCGCAGTCAGATCATGAAGATGGATACAGGCACTCCGGAGATGCTGAAGGTCTGGAACGCCATCCGTCTCGGTGCCGACGCGTATCTCGCACGTCAGTTGAGAGTCATTGCGCCGCTCATTATAGTTTTAACTATCGTCCTATTTTTTTCCGTCTATATCGTGCCTCCCACTCCGCAGGCAATGGAACGTTTCGCGGAATTTTCGCAGGACACTGTCCGTATTATTATAGGAATGGGCCGCGCGCTGGCGTTTGTCATGGGCGCCTGTTTCTCGCTGATGGTCGGTCAGCTCGGCATGCGGATGGCTGTGGACGGAAATGTGCGCATGGCCGCGGCGTCGCGCGTCAGTTTTGCCGAAGCGCTGAAAGTGGCGTACCGGTCAGGCACGGTGACAGGCATGCTTACTGATGGGCTGGGACTTTTGGGCGGGACCAGCATCTTTATGATTTTTGGAATCGCGTCGCCGGATGTGCTGCTTGGTTTCGGGTTCGGCGGCACATTGCTGGCGCTGTTCATGCGCGTGGGCGGCGGCATATTCACCAAAGCTGCGGACGTGGGCGCGGACCTCGTGGGCAAAGTGGAGGCCGGCATTCCCGAAGATGACGCGCGCAATCCTGCCGTTATTGCGGACCTCGTGGGCGACAATGTGGGTGACTGCGCAGGCATGGCCGCGGATATTTTTG
>CAYHWZ010000404.1:0-1958 GCA_964359975.1 uncultured Elusimicrobia bacterium
TTTCCTCGTTGAATGCCCACAGGTCCTCGATGGAACCTCCCCCGCGTCCGACGAGCAGGACGTCCAGGTCGGCATGATGCTGGTTCAGATATTGCACAGCTTCGGCGATTTCATCTTTGGCGCCTTCGCCCTGCACCTTGACAGGGTAAATCAGGATTTCGACATTGGCAAACCGGCGGTTGATGACAGTGAGCATATCGCGGATGGCTGCGCCTGTCGGTGATGTGACAATGCCGATTTTCTGCGGGAGCGACGGGATGGGCTTTTTGCGCGACGGGTCAAAGAGACCTTCGGATTCAAGTTTCTTTTTCAGCTGTTCAAAAGCGAGTTGGAGCGCGCCTGCGCCTTGCGGTTCGATAGCTGAGGCGATTATTTGGAATCTGCCGCGCTGAAGGTAGAGCGACACTCGGCACCGCATGAGCACTTTGAGTCCTTCTTCGAGTTTGAATCTGAGCGATGCCATCACGCCGCGGAACGCGACTGCGTCCACCTGCGCGCCCGCATCTTTCAGACAGAAGTAGCAGTGACCGGAACTGGCAACGCCCTTATAATTGGAAATTTCACCTTCGAGCCAGATATCGGCAAACTGTTCTTCGAGGGATTTTTGGGCAAGGCGGTTCAGTTCGCTGACGGTGTAGACTTTAGCCGGTTTTTCCACAGTGCCTAAATTATATCAAAAAATGGTGAATTTTGAGTGAGGATGTTAACAGTCTGCCGAAAAACTCTTACGTCATTCCGGCGAAGGCCGGAATCCAGTCGTTTGATTTAGCGTGAACTCTGGATTCCGGGGTCAAGCCCCGGAATGACGGACACAAAAGACTTTTGGCAGACTGCTAACCCCTTTTCTGTTCCCCCTTTGGAAGGGGGAAGACATTAGTGGTTAAATTTGGTGGATTTGTTATAGCGTTCCACGGCGGCTTTAAAAGCATTAAACGCGGGCTTTTGGGTGAAGTCCTGACGGACCAATCCGAAAAAATCTACTCCGGAATTGAAATGATACTGTGTATCACGGAAAAATGCCCAGAAAATCCGCTTTACGCCTTTCCATTTCAGCGGCTCATTGTATAGTTTCTCAAGCCATTCCGCCTGTTCTTTTTCTGACGGATTTTGGCCTGCCCACCAGCGCGGCACATTGTCATTCTTCACGCCGGGACATCCGATTTCTGTGAACCAGATTTCCTTTTCGCCGTCCTGAAACTGTTCCATGGTGCGCAGAACTTCGCGATGAATACCGCGCAATGAATTCATGGCTGCGGAATCCAGCGAGTCTACGAATGGGTGGATATTAACAATATCAAAATAGTCTTTTCCGCCATTTCGATATACTTTCTTCAAGTTAAAAGGATGATCGGTCGAGAGTCCTCCCAATAGCACTTTACTGGTCGGATCTGTCTGCTTAATGACAGGATAGACGGTTTTCAGCAAATGCGTATACGCGACAAGTTTGTCCTGCGGTTCCCAATAGACAGGCGAATCGGGTTCGTTCCAGATTTCCCAATACTTTATGCGGTCTTTGTATCTGTCGACGACATGACGGACGTAGTTGGCGAAAAGTTCAGGATTTGGCGCTGTGTTGAATTTCGGCGATTCCCAGGAAACATTGTAGTGAAGTATGCCGAGAATTTTTATGCCGTTGGTCTCAAGCAGGTTGACAAGACGGTCGCATTTTTCAAATTCAAATTGACCGCGCGACGGTTCTATATCTTCCCAAGTCATATCGAGACGGAGCATGCCGACTCCGCACTCTTTCATGAGTTTTATGGCCTGCTCAGGTTTGCTGCCGCTGTAATGATATGAATTCACTCGTGATCCCAGGTCAGAAAATCCAGCATACCGAACGGGCTGTCTGTGTCGCGGGAATCGGAAGTTTGGGCGGACGTAGATTTGATCATCTGAGCGGATGAAGACGGGACGCAGGCAAGGAATGACGCCAATAAAATGAGAGCATAAACCATAGA
>CAYHWZ010000405.1:0-1939 GCA_964359975.1 uncultured Elusimicrobia bacterium
CTTCCGGGTGCGACATGTTCCTGAGTATGTCAATCAAAAACTGGGGATTGAACGCAATGTCGAATGCCGCGCCCTTGTAATCCGCATCCAACTCTTCTTCTTCGTCGCCGAGATTCGCTGTGTTGGCGGAAATCCGCACCGAATTGGTCTTGAGCGAAATCCGCGCTGACCCGCCCCGGTCCTGCGCAAACAGCGCCGCTCTCCGCACAGCCGAGAGCAGTTCCGCCGTGTTCACGCGCAGTTCCACATCTTTGCCTTTCGGAATCACCTGGTCATAATTCGGGAAATTCCCCTCGATAAGGCGGCTCACCAGCGAAACTTCCTCGCTGTCATGTTTCCACTTGAACGCAATCTGGTTGGACGCCGGCGCCACGGAAATCTCGTCATCTTCATCTCCGGAAAGTGACAGCAGCCGCGCCAGCTCGTTCGTTGCTTTGCTCGGTATGATCACGCTTGCATCCGCATGTTTCGTGGTACTTGTATGCGTCACCATCGCCAGTCTCCGCCCATCAGTAGCCACCATTTTCACTTCCGTTCCCTTGACCACAAAATAAATCCCATTCAGCGCGTGACGCGTTTCGTCCGACGACACTGCAAACGAACTCTTGCGCAGCATATCGAGAAAGAGCGCTTTCTTGAACGTGAGAGCTGCCTCTCGCGGAAACTCCGGAATCGCAGGATAGTCTTCCGGTGCCAGAGTGTGCAGCATGGCCCGCACTTTGCCGCAGCGGATGGTCACCTTTTTCTGGTCTTCGGAAGTGGAAACCTCTATCTCTTTACCGTCGGGCAGTTCGCGCACCATTTCGGCAAATTTTTTCGCCGGTATGGTCCCGCGTCCTGTCTCTTTTATCTCAGCTTTCACCGTGGTGCGCACTCCGACTTCCAAATCCGTCGCTTCCATTTTCACAGCCGGCGACGACCCCTTGCCCGCGGATTCCGCCTTGATCAGAAAATTGGAAAGCACTGCCAGCGTGCTCTTGGTTGAAATGGATGACTGCACAGTTTGGATGGCGTTCAGCAATTCATTTTTGTCAAAAGTGAGTTTCATACACACTCCTTTATGTAGTTACTATATTTATATATATAAGTCGTCGCAGTCGTAGGCATTGTGAATATCAGGATAACCTGGTATTTCCGTCGATGAAGAGCCGGAATTTGCCTGTGGGCAACGCATTAAAACTATACAGATATCCCCGCATAGCTGAATTGTCAACAAATTCCGCGTTCTGTCCACATAGTGTCAACACTTGATACACAGGGTTATCCCGCCGGATTTTCATGGTCGCTTTTTATCTCCTGCGTGATTTTTCCTACCATCTGACTGACAAACGGACTCTCAGCCATTTTCATTTTTACCTTGTCTACGGCATGCAGCACTGTGGTGTGGTCCTTTCCGCCGAAATAAGCCCCGATTTCAGTGGTGGAAAGGTCAGTCAGAGAACGTGCAAGGTACATTGCAATCTGGCGCGGCCAGGCAATGGCGTCGGTCCTGCGCTTGGATTTCAGTTCGCGCGGTTCCAGATGAAAGTATCGCGCCACAGTTTCATAAATAGCGTCAATCGTAATGGGCCGCCCCATATCTTCGCGCTGGGCAATATCTTTCAGCGTGGACCGCGCCGAATCCACCGTCAACGGCGTGCCGGTCAAAGTGGAGAACGCCACGATACGGATGAGCGAACCTTCCAGTTCACGGATATTCGACCGCACCTGCCCTGCGACAAACAGAATCACGTCTTCCGGCACAGTCAAATTGTCAATCTCGGCTTTTTTCCTTAAAATGGCAATGCGGGTTTCCAAGTCCGGCGCCTGAACATCCGCCACTACGCCTGACTCAAAGCGCGATCTCAGACGGTCCTGCAATGTCCCCAACTCTTTCGGCGCACGGTCTGAACAGATCACAATCTGTTTCTTGGAATCGAACAGAATGTTGAATGTATGG
>CAYHWZ010000406.1:0-1928 GCA_964359975.1 uncultured Elusimicrobia bacterium
GCCGCGACAGGAGATAATTTTTCAGAATACCGTTATCCACCAGCGCGACTCTTTGAGCGGGGACGCATTCTTCGTCGAAACGGTAGTAACCGTTCAGGTCAGTGCCATTATACTGCTGAAGCGTGGGATCGTCGGTGACGGAAAGAAATTCGGGGATAATAGGTTTGCCGACCTGCCCTTTGAAAGTCTGGCCTTCTTCTTCATCGCGCTGACGTTCGCCTTCGAGCCGGTGACCGACAGCTTCGTGGAAAAGCACGGCAGTGGACTCGGAATCCAGAATCGCGGGACCGGTGTACGGGTCGGTGAGCTTGCTTTCGCGCAGATTTTTAAGACGCGCCGCGATGTCGTCGACGGTTTTGAGCAGGTCTGATTCCGACGGCATTTTACCAGGATTGCGCACGGAGAAAGTGCGGGACACGTCCATATTCATCCCGTCGTCCGCCTGAGTCTTACCCCAGAGATAGAGAAAAAGCGGGTTTTCGCCTGACGGCTGGAGAATTTGGGTGCCTTCGGTGTTCAGATAATAGTTGACCTTCTGGCTTTGTCTGAGCGAAATACCGCTGTCGATGATTTCGGGATAATTTCTGAACCTGGCTGAAACTGTGCGGACCAGGGGCTTGTACTGATCGAGCGTGGGTGAAAGGGGATCAGCGGTCAGAAAGGCGCGGGTGGAAACCGCTTCAGAAAAATCTGTAAGCTTGTCTTTGTCCACTTCGGAAATTTTTTTGCCCTGTTTCTGCAGATAATCTTTTGCCGCCTGCTTGTACACCTGATCGGTCATAAGCCAGAGACGGTGGCGGAGCGAATCCTCATCGTCATCGAGCGGGGCCGTGTCCGAGGAACCGCGCGAACCTTCGTCGGAATTATCCATTTTGTAGCTGCCGTAACGGAGTTCCACATAGAGATAGCGGTTGCGGTAATTCTGTTCTTGGAGAAGACTGCCGTAACGCGCGCTCAGAGTGGAATCGCGGGTATCCAGCAGAGAATAAGACAAGAAGTAGGGCACGGTAAAATCTTCAAATTTCAGTCGCTTAATGGACCGGTCCATTTCGGCTTTCATGCCTTTGAAAACAGGAGACTGCGCCGCGTCCTGGGCGGATGAAAATGCCGCTGTCAGACCGAATATTACCGTTAATAAAATACGTTTCATTTTTTGCGGGCCTCGATTTTTGGTTTCAGATTTTCGATGATGGCGCGCGCGGATTTGGAGCGATTGAGCGTGTAGAAATGAATGGCCGGCGCACCGGCGTCTATGAGTTCAGCGCACTGACGGGTAGCATATTCGATGCCGTACGCCTGCACGGCTGCAAGGTCGTCTTTGACAGGTTCGAGTTTCGCTGAAACTTCCGGCGGTATTTTGGAACCGCACATCTGGGTGAACTTTTGAATCTGGCTGAAATTGGTGATGGGCATGATACCGGGCACGATGGGAACAGTCACGCCTTTTGCGCGCATTTTTTTGACAAAATCAAAATAGTCCGCGTTGCTGAAAAAAAGCTGTGTGATGATAAAGTCCCCCCCGCAGTTCACCTTTTGACGGAGAAATTCCCAGTCAGATTCGCGGCTGGGCGACTCAACGTGTCCCTCGGGATAACCGGCCACGGCCACGCAGAAATCGTATGACCCCTTGATGAACTCTGTCAGTTCAGACGCGTGCTGAAACCCGTCAGGATGCGGCTTGAAACTGGATTCACCTTTCGGCGGGTCGCCGCGCAGGGCAATGACATTTTCGATGCCGTTATGTTTGAACTGGTCGAGAATGGCGCTGAGTTCGGATTTGGAATGACCGACGCAGGTGAGGTGCGCCATAGTTTCAATGCCGATCTCATGTTTGATGCGCGTTACCAGTTCAATTGTTTTGCCGCGCGTGCTGCCGCCAGCTCCGTAGGTGACAGAGACATAACCGGGCCCGAGCGCTTTGAGTTCCT
>CAYHWZ010000407.1:0-1887 GCA_964359975.1 uncultured Elusimicrobia bacterium
TTCGACCCGGGTATTTCCGACGCGAACGGTATTTACCGCATCAGATTTTCGCTGCCGGTAGTGAAAGGCAAAGTGGACCAGCGCGGGTTCATAGCGTACAATCCGCCGTGGCAGCAGCAGCTGGATCTGCTCGGCGCCACGCTCGAACCGCAGACCAAGGAAAGCAAGTTCCGTCTGTATTTTGACAAAAGTTCCGGTATCCTCGGTATCGGCGAAGACCTGCCGAAAACCATCACCCGCAAAGTCACTGCCGGCATGATGCAGTCCCGCGAAGAAAAAACCAAAGACGAAAAACCTAAAAAGGAAAAAACCGCAGAACGGCAAACCGAATCCGCGCAACCTGCCAAATCCCAGGACCAGTCTCAGCCGCAGAAGAAGAATGAAGATTTCTTCGGCGGGTTCGGCGATTTCGGCAAATAGGAGCGGATGAAAAAACTCCTGCCTGCGCTGGCTCTGCCGCTGTTCTTCGCCGGATGCGTGGAACTTTATCACGTCAAGGAAAATCTCGCCGAAGGCCAAATATTGAACCCGACGATTATCCGCAAACCCACCAGCGTTAAAACCTGGGGTTTTGTCCCGATGTACGAAGATATTCTTGAAGGTTATGTGCAGGGCGGCATAAATGACCCCAAAGGCGCTGCTGTCCAGGGCGTAGTGGTCAAGGTGCTCTCCGATAAGGGAGATGAAGCTGCCGGATTCACTGCGGGCGTCACTGACATTCAGGGCATTTACAAAATCCATTTTGCCGTGCCAGTGCGGTGGAACCGTGTCGACTTTACCGGGAAAATAGTATGCGGGCCGGAATGGTCCATTTCCACTCCTGAAACTCTGTTCCGTCTCTATTTCAACCGCAATACCGGAGTGCTCGACTATTCGCCGAGGACTGTATGGACGACAGTCGCGCCGCAGGATGTTCCGGAAGAATCCGCCGCACCGGGCCCCAGGAAAATTCCCAAACCGCAGGCACCAGCCAAAGAAGAACCGAAGAAGGGAGATGAGTTTTTCGGAAGCTTTGAGTTCGGCAAATAGTTTTCCATACAAACGTCTGGCACGGTGGTACAAACAGAACCAACGGTATATGCCGTGGCGGTCTGACCCGTCGCCGTACAAGGTCTGGATTTCTGAAATTATGCTCCAGCAAACGCAGGTCAAAGACGCGCTCCCCTATTTTGAACGGTTTGTAAAAAAGTTTCCGGACGCACGCTCGCTGGCCCGGTCCGGTGAACAGGAAGTGCTGGGTCTGTGGTCGGGGCTCGGCTATTATGCCCGTGCCAGAAATCTCCGACGTGCGGCTCAACAGATAGTAAGCGAACATGACGGTAATGTGCCTGCAGATGTTTCACAGCTTCTTGCATTGCCCGGTATCGGACCCTATACAGCCGGCGCTATCAGTTCCATCGCGTACAACCGTCCGGCTGCGATTCTCGACGGAAATGTGCACCGCGTGCTGAGCCGGTACACTTTGAGCAAGGTCAAGGAAGAACTCTGGCGGATTTCCGCAAAACTTGTCCGGGACTCGCAGAAAAATTCAGTTGCGCCGTCGGATTTCAATCAATCATTGATGGAGTTGGGCGCTTTGGTCTGCAAACCAGCCGCGCCTCTTTGCGCCGACTGTCCGCTGACGGACCTATGCCGCGCACGAAAAACAGGACGCCAGTCCGAAATCCCCGCGCCAAGGAACAGACCCGGGACGGAATATATCGAACTGGCAATGGCAGTCATCCGTCCGCCGCTCAGCGGTAAACTTTCGCGCGGACAGTTTCTCCTGCAAAAGCGGTCCGCGTCCGAAAAATGGTTTAAGAATATGTGGGAACTGCCCGCGGTGCAAACCGGTGAACAGGACCTTTCCGCGCTCGGCAAATTGTTCAGCGCCATGACGAAAACGGC
>CAYHWZ010000408.1:0-1883 GCA_964359975.1 uncultured Elusimicrobia bacterium
GTTTGCCGGCAACATTACCGCGCTGAAACGTCTCGTTGACGAATTCCAGCTTTACGAAATCAAAGCCAAACAGCGCGCTATTTTCAGCGAACAGGAAAACCAGCTTTACAACGACCTGGTCGAAACTCTGCAGATACTCTCGCCGGAAACTCTGCCCGATGCCCGTCCGGTCAAACTCGTAGTGGGCCGGAAAAAAGGGAGCAGCGATTCGCCTGACAATCAATGGACTTTCATCAATCTGCCCGAAGGCGTCTCCGACTATTTTGTGCCGGAAGAGGGCAGTGTCCTCGACTTTACCGAAAAAAGAAGGAAATATTACAGTGAGCAGTGGTACGACGGCGACCGCACCATGCGGGCCACCGTGCTCGACGTGGACCCCGAATCCGACGGAGAGGTGCGCGTGCGGACACTGGAGGAGATTTTTACACAGGGCGGCGCGTGGCTGTCACAGCAGGTGTTGACCGACTGGACCGTTACACAGACAGGGGTGCGGATGCAGAGAGAAGTGGCGGTCAGCCAACCGTCGCCCGGGACATTTTCGCCGGTGGGCCGTCAGGAATCGGTCTGGCTGGCACGGTTTCCGCTTCGTGAAGGCGAGTCCATCGGCAACTTCCGAGTGGACTCTGTTTCGTCGAGCGTAAAATCTCCGGCAGGCGCATTTTTCCGCTGTGTCACTGTGCGCGGTCAGGTGGAAAAATTAACTTTTGCGCCGCGCCTGGGTCTGGCCGCATACGAAATTTACGACGAGCAATGGCATCTGAAGAAGTACAATGTGACGGGCTCCACCTATCCGGAACTTGCCCCGTCGGAAGGACGCGCCCCGCTGGAAAAAAATGTGAAAAATTATGTGCGCAAGAGCGGCGTGAATTTTGAGCAGCTGCTTTCACTTAAGGTGCTCTATCCTCCGCCTCCGGATTATTCCGAAGACCTGCCGCTGCCCCAACCGTTAAAGAAGGAAATTTACCGTGTCAAATCCAGAGCGCTGGTTTCGCGCTCTGAACCAAAAGACCCGGACCAGCGCAAGTTCGAGGTCAGGGAACTGAACTGGGAAAACCGTTACGAAGGGAAGAAAATAATCTGGAATTTAAGCCAATGAACAGCGCGGCCACAGCCAGCAGAGAAATCAACACACCCGCGCAAAAATATCTGGATCTGTAAACCATATAAATTTCGCGTGAACCCGCCTTAAGTTTGACCGCGCGGAACGCATGGTCCGCCCGCAATATCTCCGTTTTTTTACCGTCTACATACGCTTCCCACCCCGGGAAAAAACTGTCCGCCACGTAGAGCCATTTTTCGGCCGGGACCGGATTCACGCTGATTCTCAGCCGTTGTTCCGATAGATTTTCGCAGGGGACAGGTTCGACCGGTTTGGATGTCGGCCGGCTGATTTCCGACGGGGTGGTCACATTTTCGTCAGAAATCAGAAGTTCCGTACGGGGATCGAACTGTGTTTCATTCAGTTTCTCAAAAAACTCGCGGTCCGAATTAAGGAACCGTGCCGAATTGAACAATCCGGCGCGCGGCAACGCATATTGTTCAGTGAAAGGTTTGGCCGCGCCCTGCCTGGACAGAGCATACGACATCTGGAGTCCGGCGCCGGCGAGAGCATTTTTCAACATGCGGCTGTGCGGATCACCGTCGAGTAGGATGGAAAGTTCCGTGTGCCAACCGGTTTCCGCCGATGCGTATCCGGCCGCAGAATAAATGTGATGAATCTGGTTCAGGTTCGGGAGCAGGACAATCTGCGCCGAGAGCCAGTCCGGTTCAGTCACCATCTGTTCCTTGCCGAGCCCGAACCCTTCTCGGATATGATTTATCCTGCGGAACCCGTCCTTATCCGTCTGCAGTTCCGGCCAGATGGATTTTAAGTGAAAGAATTC
>CAYHWZ010000409.1:0-1881 GCA_964359975.1 uncultured Elusimicrobia bacterium
CATTTCAGCGCAAATTGCGGAGAGCTCTTTCAGCCGACGCAGTGCGGCGCGGTCGATTGAACTTGTCAGGTCAAGCGTTTTGGTTTTCAAATGGGTCCGGACCGCCGAGGGATGTATCCGCTGATGCTTGATGTTATCAGGTCCGGAAACGGGCATCCGGTGCACGCTGTGGGTTTGGTATCGCAAAAATCCTTGAACACCTGGATAAGTCCCTGCTGCTGACGCTCGGTTTTGACCGGAAATGAGTGAGCTCTGGAACCGAGAAACCGGAGGAGCATGACTTTGGACAGGTGATTTTCCGTCAAAGAGGGCAGATTCTGCCAGAAATCGTGGAGTGACTGTTCGAGCGCGGCATTATGATTTTTGCGGGACCATGCTACGAGGGCGGGCAGGTACGCGTTGACCCAGATGGTCATGGCGCGGTCTGCGCCGATCAATGCTGTCCTGTTTGCAAAAGTCTTGCTGCCGAACGATGCACGGTTGCCAAAGTAGCCCCATCCGGGCTGTGAGACCAGGAGATGAGCTTTTTTCAGACGGGCGCGGAAAAGGTGCGTGCTCTTTTCGGATTGCTGCCAGTTGCGGATCATGTCCAGCGCAGGCGCGAAAAATCCGCTCTCAAAACTGGACGCTATCAGATACGCGGCCCCGGCGATACGGCGGGCTGGAAAATTCTGCGGGCGCATACCTTTGCACTTCCATTTTTTCGCGTCCATGGGGTCAAGCCAGCGGTTCAGGTTATTCCATTCGTTCTGTAAAAGCGCGACGAAACTCCCGGTCTCAGGGTCCGTGCATGTTGATGATTCGGGCAAGAGTCCGGAAACGCCGAACAGAAGCGACTGGATTTTCTGCACGCGCAGTTCGCCGGTTGATTTGCCGATTTTTTTCTTCAGTAAAGTGTACGGCAGGCGGTCGGCCAGTTCGAGCATGGCGGACTTGTTTTTTGAATAGCCCAGACCTTCCAGGATTTTTCTGTAGAGCAGTGAATCGGTCTGTTCGTCTGATTCCGCCTTATCAAAGATGCTGCTCTTGATGAGGATGCGCCCGTCGCCGGCCCAGTCAAGGAGTTGAGGGACAAAGTCATATTTTTCAGGCCGCATTTTGGCGGGCAAGCCGAGTGTTTTGCCGCAACTGCCGAGCATGACAGCGCTGCGGTAGGGGTATCCTTCCGCGTCGAGGTTGTCGGCGAGGAAGTCCACTTTTTCTGTCAGATAATCTTTAAGTTCGAGTTGGGGAATGGCGGCGCCGCATGAATTTTGAACTGAACGGGTTGTGCGGTCGGCATAAAGTACAAGGTGAAGCGCGACGCGGTCATAGTTTGGATTTTGGTTATGTTTGTGAACGAGCCAGTCGCCGGAACGGATATGCAGTTCGACATCACCGCGCACGGGCTGGTCGTCGATACGGAGTTCGGCGTCGAGAAAGTCGGGACCTTCGTCCGAGTTCCACTTTCCGGGCGACTCGATGGAAAGACGGCGTCCGTCCTGCAGGCGGAGACCGCGGCGCTCGAATTTACCGTCAAACCAGAGGGCGCGGAGCTGTTTTTCCGTCAAGGATTTGTGCAGCGGTGCAGCAGCGGACTTTTTGTCGTGTGCGCCGGCAGAGCCGCGTCCGGCGGTGCGGGTGGTCATGTGACTGCGCCGCAATCGAAGGTAAATATCGTTGAATCCGGGGACGGTTTCAACTTCGGCGGGCAGATCGCCCATCAAGAGGGTCAGTTCGTCGGTCACGAATTGATATTATAAATTATTCGGGAGACGGGTACAAATCGAGCGGTACGGCGACGTTTTTTCTTGTAGGCAAGAGTTTTGCATAAATGGTTCTATCGTGTGCCCCATTTCTTCCTTTTTGCTTGCCCAAAAAGCAAGAAACGGGGCGCAAAGA
>CAYHWZ010000410.1:0-1880 GCA_964359975.1 uncultured Elusimicrobia bacterium
GAATTTATAAAATTTACCCATCCGCAAAAAATCCCCCATTCTGCAGAGGTCTTGAATATGAAGCAGCTGCAATTGGAAAGGCGGCGTAACAAACTCAACAGACATGGATTCCGGGTCAAGCCCGGAATGACGGGACTTGGCACATCTTGACGGCTTTTTCCGCAACATATACGCCGTTTGACAAACCTGCGTAAAAAAGATAGATTATCGTCGGAAGATGACTCCCGAAGAAATCCCGCTGTTGAACCCTGAGGAACAGATTGACTTCCTCCGCAGAGTGCCGCTTTTCTCCGATCTGGACGAAAAGGCGCTCAAAGATGTCGCGCGCAAACTTAAAATGGTCTCTCTGCCCAAAACCGCCGTGCTTTACCGCGAAGGGGACAGCGGCACCGCCTTCTACGTCGTGCTCACCGGACGCGTGCGTATCGTGCAGGAAAACCCCGGCGGCGATGACCATGTGCTCAACTATCTCGGACGCGGGGAAACTTTCGGCGAAACAGCTCTGCTGACCGGCTCGCAGCGTTCTGTCACGGTCAAAGCGGACCTGCCTTCCAAACTGCTCGCGCTTTACAAAAAAGATTTTGACGCGTTCCTCAAACGCACACCTTCGGCTGCGCTTTATCTGTCGCAAATCGTGAGTCAGCGTCTGCTCCTGTCCGCGCGCCCTCATGCTCTGCGCGAACTTAAATCCGAAATGATAGGGATGCTCTGCGACCTGAACGCCGAGGACCAAATCGTGTATGCCGCCAATCTCGCGATCGCGCTCACTGAACAGACCAGACGGAAAGTGCTGCTGCTGAACTTTTCCGAGCACGGCGCGGATATGGTGAAATCGCTGGGCATGAAACCTGTGCTCACTTCCGCGCAGATGATAAACGCCGAGGATTTGCGCAACCCGAAAATTATGGAAAAGCTCGCGCTCATGCACCCGTCGGGACTGGAAATGATGACGCTGAATCCGGAAACTTTTGCCGGGGCGCTGTTCCGCTTCATCCCGGCGCTTTTGTCCACGTTGAGGGAAACTTACGATTTTGTGCTGGTAGTGCTGAAACCCGGCCCGGGCGGAGATACGTCTCCGCTGGCGGAAATCGCAAGTTCGGTACTGCAGGACTGCGATTCGGTTTATTTTGTCACTACCGGCATATCGCCGCACCTGGACTTTTTGCGGCGCGTGTACCCGCAGTATGACGAAGTGCGCGAGCTGAACACTTTTCCGGTACGGAAGTTCCGCACTGTGCTTTTACAGAGCGCGGGCGCGGACTCGTCGCTGCACACGGATTTTGCCGTGCCCTGGGGACCGCACGTGATGGACAATCTGCGCAAAATCGGGCGGCCATATCTCACCGGCCCGGAAACCGAACCCACTCACCGCATGCTCAGCCGTCTGGCACGGTGGATAGGTCACCTTACCGTCGGGCTGGCCTGCGGGTCCGGCGCGGCGTACGGGTACACGCTCATCGGCATTCTGAAAGTTTTTGAAAGGGAAAAAATACCGGTGGACATGATTGCGGGCACTTCGATGGGCGCACTCATCGCATCGTTTTACGCGTCCGGCAAAACTCCGGCGGAAATCGAGGTCATTGCGCAGGGTATCACCAAACTCTGGTTGAGGCACAATTTTTTTAATGACTTGAATCTGCCCTGGCCGCACGGGGGTCTGCTCAAAGGCGAGTCCATTTCCAAATTCCTGCGGAAACATCTGGGGCAGAAAGAGTTCAAGGATATGGTCATACCGTTCGGGTGCGTGGCAACGGACATTATCACTGGCGACGCCGTGGTACTGCGCGAAGGCAAAGTGTGGGAATCCGTGCGCGCGAGTCTTTCGCTGCCCATGATTTTCCGGCCGTACAAAAAGGACAGCCGCTTTTTTGTGGACGGAG
>CAYHWZ010000411.1:0-1879 GCA_964359975.1 uncultured Elusimicrobia bacterium
CCTGCACCAGCCGGTCCAGTGCGCGAGTATTTCATTGGTCGGTGTTTCGTCCGGATAATCCTTGAGCCGGCGCAAAATGGAGAGGTCAGTGATATTTTTGAATGAACAGATAGTAATGCCGGGTTCGCCGGGAAATGAACGGGGATATGCAGATTCCAGTTTGCGGCGGAGGACCTCGTCGGTACCGATGAACAGCGTGCGCGCTTTATCAAGTTCAAACCAGTCTTTGAAACCGCCGCTCAGCTTTTCCAATTCAAAAAGCGCAGGCACAATGCGCTCCTCCCACATGTCCGGAGTCAGGGATACTGCATTTTCCAGCGATACGATTGAAGCTAAATTGGGAAGCGGGATTTCAGTGATGGGTACGGGCTCAGGCCCAGTCCAAAACAGTCACTTTTTCCTTCACCACTTTTTTGGAAGGATAAATGGGTACGGGTATTTCGTCGGGCTTGAACCAGAGTTTGATTTCGCGTTCAGATTCTTTCGGATCGGATGAAGCGTGAATTACATTTTCATATACACCCTTGGTCGTGATTCTGCCGTACGCGCCGCGGATGGAGGTCGGCTCGGCCTCTTCAGGATTAGTGGCTCCGGAAATGGCCCGCACGCGTTCAATGGCGTCCGGACCCTGGTACACCAATGCAAGCACGCGTTCCACATGATGGTACCGGCCCTGAATATAATGCACAAGCTCGCCGAAAAAGGGTTTGTCTTTAAGATGATGGTAATGATGTTCCGCCAGTTCCCTGGAAACTTTCACCACTTTTGAACCGATGATGATGAGCTTGGCTTCGGAAAGTTTCGTCAATATATTCCCGGTCAGCGATTTTTTAAGTCCGTCGGGCTTTATCAAAACAAGCGTCTGCTGAATGTTCTCTTTGGCGTCTTTTTTCATGGATTCATTTTATTTGAATTTGCGGGATTTGTCAAATCTTCAATCCAGGATTTTACCTGCGCCGCGTCGAACGCGCCCGGCGTGGACTGCAGATATTTGCGGAAACTTTCCGCTGCGCGCGCACGCTCGCCCAACTGTTTAAGGGACAGTCCCAGATTGTAATGCCCGGCAGAATATCCGGGCCGGACCTGCACGCACTTTTCAAAATATGCCGCCGATTCCCGCCACTTTTTCTGTTCCAGATAAATGAGTCCGGTTTCGTTCAGCGCGTCGGCGTGGCCAGGGTCATATTTCAGCACATTTTCCAGAGTACGGAGCGCATCTTCATTCTTGCCGAGTTTTCTCTGGGCCAGCGCAAGAGGATATCCGAGAGATTCATCCGTGCGCGACCGCTTGATTCCTTTCAAGAGCAGGGACTCCGCACCGGAATAGTCGCCGGACAGATAACGGTTCACCCCCAGGTTGTTCCACGCCTGCGCCAGTCCGATTTCGCGCGCAAGTGCCTGACGCATGAACTTTTCCGCTGAAACAAGGTCGCCGGAATTCTGCAATGCAATGCCCGCATTATTGTACGCCGCGCTCATCCGAGACAACAGATGCCGCGCAAAAAATTCTGTTCCATTCGTGTCCACCGACGACCGTTCCGTATACAGATTAAATATCCGCTGTTTTGACAGGTATACTTCCATTCCCGGAAAATTCCCGGCCTGAGTCAAAATACCGGCCGCAAAGCTGGGCATCCCCTCCGGAAATTTCGACGGATGGTCGGCAAAAAGCGGTCGTCCGGTCTGAAAATGATACACGAGCAACGCATTGATAAATTCCGTCGCGTTGCGGAATTTGCCCGATGGCGAGCGCTCTGTCATCCGAGTCTGCACATGCTCTACACCCCAGAAAGTGCGCAATGTCATGAGCTGAGCAATGTCCGGCCGCCACCCGTGCGCAGTCTGAAAATAGCTGAGCACAAAAGCCGTAGTATCGTCC
>CAYHWZ010000412.1:0-1871 GCA_964359975.1 uncultured Elusimicrobia bacterium
GCTCATGGCAGATTGAGAATCTGTCCGGCGGCGTAACATACTATTTCCGTCTCTGGACACGGGACAGTTCCCTCAACTGGTCTCCGCAATCCAACGGAGCCACTACATGGGCACAGGTGGATATCACATCGCCCAGCGCCATCACGGACTTGTCCGTTACACAGGGCTCTTCAGTCACGCTGGCCATCACGTTGTCATGGTCTATGCCCGGCGACGATGCTGATCTGAACAACATTACCGGCGGGACAGTGACGGTAAAATACCAGACGGAACAGCAGGGCGGCTCTATCACAGAATCCAATTTCAGCGCGGCTGTATCCACCTTAAGTTACAGCACTTCCGTCGCGCAGGGACAACAGGTTGTTTTGAACGTGAGCGGTCTTGCTAGTGAAACCACTTATTACTTTGCGGTGAAAATCCGCGATGAGAAGGGGAATATTTCCGCCATATCCAATTCCACTTTCACCATCAGTCCGGACACAATTACCCCTTCCGGACTGTCCACGTTGTCCGCGCTCACCGGCACCGAACCCGGCGACGTGATACTGAACTGGACCGCGCCCGGCGACAACGGCACTATCGGTCAAACCGGAACGTACGAAATCCGCCGCGCTCTCCCGCCCTTTGATTGGCAGGCCAACTACAACAACGCCACGCTGGTCACCAATTCTTTGCCCGCAGGCGCGCCCGGTTCGCAGGAAACGTACACCATCAGCAATCTTGTCTCCGGCACCACTTATGTATTCAATGTCCGCACCCGGGACGAATCAAACAATATTTCTGTACTGTCAAACGGAGCCACAGCTTATGCCGCGCTTGTGAACAACTCTACATCTTTCTACCTGCGATCCATCGCGGCCAGCCAACCTGCAGGCGCTGCCATTCTCTCAAATACCGCCGGTCCAGGTTCAACTCTCGGCACCAAAGTCCAACCCACTACCAACAACAGGTTCCATATCATGCGTCCCACACAGACTGTCACCGGCGTAGGCGCCTTGACTCTCAATCAACCTCCTACAGCTTACTCATGGATTTATGAACCTTCGCTGTCAGGCCAGACTGTTGCTGCCGGAGCGTGGAACCTTCGCGCAAGATATTCCATGAGCAACATCGCGCTCAGCGGCAATGTCTGGGTCAGGATATACCGTTCCACCACTTCCGCCACTGCCAACGCCATCCAGGGATACCTCACACCCGGAACCAGCGGATGGGTGCAATGGGGCAACCGTCCTCTTGCCGGAATAGCTGCCGTTACCACAACCAACACAATCGTGAATGTCAACCAGACCACTTTCGGTCTGGGAGAAAAACTGGTCATAGAGTATGCATTCCAGCCGACCGCAGGTTCGAACGGCGCCATTCAGTTCAATTGGGAAGTGGACACTTCTTCCAACTTTACCCGCAGCGGCAACATCGTGGACCTTACTCCTCCTGCGGAAATAACTTCGCTCACCGGACTCAATGAAGGTCTGAACGAAGGGGAAGTCCTCCTCGAATGGCTCGCGCCTGGCGACGACGGCAGTGTCGGACGAGTTTCACACTACGATATGCGTTACACAGACAACGAATTTTTTGACTGGGGCTCAAATTTCGAAGGCGCCACAATTTGGAAATCATCGCGAAATGCCGCTGTCGACGCCAACCAGACCGAATCTGATCTCGTGTCCAATACCGGACTCACCGGTGGAGTCACATACTATTTTGCCGTAAGGGCCTATGACAATGACGGCAATTCCAGACTCTCGCAGCGGGCCACGCAGTGGGCGCAGGTGGATGTTGCGCGTCCGGCAAATATCTCCGCACTCACAGTTCTTTCCGGAGTCCAGGGAGAAGTCAATCTCGAATGGACCGCACACGGCGACAACGGCACT
>CAYHWZ010000413.1:0-1864 GCA_964359975.1 uncultured Elusimicrobia bacterium
GAAGGCATGATGATGAACATGAAGGGCGAAATGATGAAGGGCATGATGATGAAGGACGGCAAAATGATGATGATGGAAAAGCCGATGATGAAGAAGGAAATGAAAAAATAAGTTTCGACAGTAATATTTAACCGCCAGAAAAATGACCCCTGCCTAAAGTGCGGGGGTTATTTTTTTGTGTCTTTTCCTCCCCCCTGACCTTCACCATCCCCATCGCCCCCCTAAGTTTGACAACCCCCACCGGCTTTGCTATACTGATACGGGAACTTGTAACCTCCCGACTGTAGTTCCGTTAGTTCCCATAAAGATTCGCAGGTTCGTTTCGACGCCGCAACGAACAGATTAAGTATCTGTTTTTTGCGGGTCTCTTTACATACAGGCCGGAAGATGTGGATTTCAATAGTTTAGACCTTCAGGAGGATGTTATGAGTCAAAGCAACGGTTCACTTTCACCCAGAAAAGTTTCCGTCCGAATCGGCGGAGCTGCAGGAGACGGCATCGCGTCCGTCGCAGAAACACTGGCAAAGGCCTGCGCACGTCACGGTCTTTACGCATACGCGTACAATTCTTATCAGTCCGTCATACGCGGCGGTCATATTTTCATGCAGATCCGTATCGGCAGCAAAAAAGTCTGGTCACAGGGCGATTTCTGCGACTTTTTAATCGCGCTGAACCTCGATACCATCAAACGCCATGCCAAAGATGTCCTGCCCGGCGGCGGCATCATTTACAATTCTGAGAAGATCAAACTGGAACCCGGCCAGACTCAGCCCGGTGTACTGGACTACGGTGTGCCTGCGTCCACCATTGCCAGCAAATACGGCAAAAGCCCGGTCATGCAGAACACGGTCGCGCTCGGCGCGCTGGCCCACTTGATGAATTTCCCCTTTGAATCCATTGCGGAAATCCTCACCGACACTTTTAAGAAGAAGGGCGAAATCGTGGTCAAAGCCAATGTGGACGCGGCCCGTGCAGGGTTCGACCATGCGGCGCAGAATTTTAAGAAAATCGAGTTCACCTGGCAGTTCACCAAGAACCGCCGCATGTTCCTTACCGGCAACCAGGCCATTGCGCTCGGAGCTGTGGCCGGAGGATGCAAATTCTATTCCGCGTATCCAATGACTCCTGCGACCGGCGTGCTTCACTGGCTGGCGCCGCGCGGGTCCAAGTACGGCATCGTCGTAAAACAGTGCGAAGATGAAATCTCCGCCATGTGTATGGCCGTAGGAGCAGGTCACGCAGGAGCACGGTCCATGACCGGCACTTCCGGCGGCGGATTCTCGCTGATGACCGAAGCTGTGGGTCTGTCTTCCATGATTGAAGCGCCTGTGGTGGTGCTCAACTGTATGCGCGGCGGTCCGTCCACTGGTCTCCCGACGAAAACCGAACAGGCGGACTTGTTCCAGGCCATCGGCGCATCCCAGGGCGATTATCCGAAGATCGTCATGGCTCCGTCAACGACCGAAGACGCTTTTTACTGCACGGTGGAAGCGCTCAACTTATCCGAAATTTATCAGTGCCCGGTACTGCTGCTTTCCGACCTGCTCCTTTCCGAGCATTACGAAACCATTGACGACCTGGACTTTTCGCGTGTGCGTATCGAGCGCGGTGAACTGGTCACCAACTCAAACGGCGGCGGCGGTGAATATAAGCGTTATCTCATCACTCCCAGCGGCATTTCGCCCAGAGTCCTGCCCGGTACAGCCGGCAAAAACTATGTGGCGGGTTCCGACGAACACGACGAAGACGGCACGCTCATCTCCGATGTGTTCACCGACCCGGTCAAACGCAAAGCCATGATGGAAAAAAGAATGCGCAAGCTTGACCTCATGCTGAAAAATCTGCCGGAACCCAAAATCGAAAG
>CAYHWZ010000414.1:0-1859 GCA_964359975.1 uncultured Elusimicrobia bacterium
CGGTCAGTGAGCGGCGTTGGCGAAAAATGGGGCGCAGTGGCCGGAGCCGGCGACACCAGCAAGAATTCGGGTTCTATCACCGGTAACATTATTTACACAGGAAACACGGCGCCCACCGGTGCGGTCAGGATTATCCTGTTCACGGACACTCAATTTAAGAATGTTGCCTATGCTACGGGGATCGCGGATCCAGGTCTGCCTACCTTCACTTCGGGATATGTGGCCGCCGGTATCGCAACGGGCACTTACTACATGGCGGCTTTTAGAGATAAAAATGCCAACGGTTCATTTGACAGCGGCGAACCTGTCGGCGCTTACGGTGTGGTCAATGACAATTGGAACACTTTCCCGTACATTTCTGTAACATCTTCGGAAATCGGGCCCAGGCATATCACTCTAAAGGATCCGACCACTGGATTCATTTCCGGTATTGTGAGTTATTTCGGGAATCTGTCAGGCAACATCGTAATGACGGCTGATGTGACAGGCAATAACGCACCAGGATATCACGAGAGCACCACTGTTGTGCGGTTGGCTGGACAGACAACTTATTTCTATCGGGTTGATTTCCTCGGTTCTGCCACGAGTTTCAGTCTGAATGCGTTTGTGGATACGAATGGAAACGGGTTAAGTGATTACGGCGAACCGTTCGCAAGACAGACTGGTATCAATGTGAGCACGCGCGATGCCGGCACAACGGGTCAGAATGTCATTCTGCTGGATCCGGGCCAGTTCGGCGGCGGTACGCAGGGGCAAATCATCGGTACGGTTATTTCTTCCGGTACGCGGACCGGCTCGATGCGTGTGGCTCTGCATCAGTATTCTGATTTCACTGATTATCCGAGATATAGCGCGGCGGCCACTTCTCTTGGCGCGAGCAGTTATTCTTTCACTATATCGGGTGTGGAGTTCGGCACCTATTATGTGCGCGCGTTTAAGGATGGAAATAACAACTCGAATTTAGATCCTTCTTTTGAAGAAAGCGGCGTGTATGGCAATGTCACATCGCCGAACTCTGTGGCTATCAGTGCGTCGTTGCTGTATGTGTCCGGGGTACAGATCATTACTCTTGATCCCGGCTCAGGCGGGGGAACAGGCGGTTCAGGTAATATTATTTCCGGCACGATCACGAACCGTTCAGCTGTAAGTTCCGGACGGATGGTGGTTGACCTGGTTCAGATCGGAGCCGCGTTCAATACGCCTCCTACGCTTTCGCAGTCGTTCGGGACATTCTCCGCGGCGCAGTCGTTCACGTTCAATAACGTGCCGGGCGGCAACTATTTCATCCGCGCTTATATTGATACGAACAATGATTATGTGCCGGGCACTACGGAACCGATAGGACGCAGAGCTATCGGGTATTATGGCGGCGGCAGTTTGACCGGCGAGGATTTTGATCTGGCCGCTGTCAATTCAATAAGTCTGGGGTCGGACATGTTTGGTTCTTTGGATACCGCTGATGCCCGCTCATCGGACAGAGGACCGGGCGCATATTTTGATTTGTATTCGTTCCAGGCGTCGCGCGGAGATGTCATCAATGTTGAAATGCTGGGCACCGGATTTACCTATGCGTATCTGTATCTCTTGAGTCCTTCGGGCGAAATTGCCATGGAGAACGGAGATGTTGATACGGCTATCAGGAACTTCAGCGTTACAGAGTCGGGGATTCAGCGGATTGTCGCCACTTCGTTCGACGAGAATACTACAGGCGGATACAAGCTCCGTCTGGATGTGTCGGGCGGCGGCAGCGGGTCTATTGCCGGAAGTATCCGTTATACCGGTTCGCAGGGCGGTCGTGTACTGATTGGTTTGTTTGACCAGAATCCCGGGACGGTGGATGCTCCGCCGATTGAACATTT
>CAYHWZ010000415.1:0-1857 GCA_964359975.1 uncultured Elusimicrobia bacterium
GCGTGCTCGGAGTCCACATTCCCAAAACCAGTGTTCAGGTGCTGGACGTGAACAACCTCTCACAGACCGACCGCATTACAAATATCCAGACATTTTTTACACAGATTGGCGAGTTCAAACAAGCGCCGGACAGAGGCATTGAAATAGGCGTCATGCTCGTTGGTCTAAGCGAGGATGAACGGAAATTTGTACAAGAAAATTATTCCAGACGCGGGCTCAAAATCCAGTTTGTGGATAATCCTGAAAATGTACTGCATATGGGGCAGAGCGAGCATGTGGACATGGACCTGACCGTCCACGCATGGGGCTCGTGGGACAACTGGAAAAATATGGGGTCCAGCGTACACTGGTTCATTGACCATGGCACCAAACAGATATTTGAATATGGGAAACTGCTCGAAAACATGTCGCCAACTAACTTCAATACAAATGTATCGGTACAGTTGACCCATACGCTGAAAGAACTGGAAACTCTGGAGCAACAGCAGTAGCGCGTCGGCGGAATAGTTGGTGGTGTGACGATTTTCACCCCCACCTTAATCCTCCCCCTTCCCGCCTCATCGGCGGACGAGCAAGGGGGAGGACAATCAATGTAAACTGGGGATTGCCTCAATCCGCACTTATTTGGTAATCTTTACGGATGTCTGATACGGGCAGTGCACGAAAATTTTCCAAAATACTCATAGCCAACCGCGGCGAAATCGCCATCCGCGTATGCCGCGCCGCAGCTGAACTCGGGCTCCGCACCGTCGCGATTTTTTCCGAAGAAGACAAACTCTCGCTCCACCGTTACAAAGCGGACGAAGCTTACCAGGTGGGGCGCGGACTCGGACCTCTCCGCGCTTATCTTGCTATCGATGAGATTGTCCAGCTCGCAGTCCAGAAAAAAGTGGACGCTATTCACCCGGGATACGGGTTCCTCGCGGAAAATGCAGACTTTGCCCGCGCCTGCGAAAAAGCCGGCATCGCATTTATCGGACCGTCGTCGGAACATATTGCGCTCATGGGCGACAAAGTCGCCGCCCGCAAAGCCGCGGGAAAAATCAATCTGCCCGTACTGCCCGGCACACCGGACCCTGTAAGTCTGAACCAGGCCGTTCGGTTTGCGGAAAAAATCGGGTACCCGGTGATGATAAAATCTGTCTTCGGCGGAGGAGGACGGGGTATGCGCGCAGCCCGCAACAGCCGCGAACTCAAATCCCTTTTCAGCGAAGCGGAACGCGAATCCAAAAGCGCGTTCGGGCGGTCTGAAATTTTCGTCGAGAAACTGCTGGAACGGCCCAAACATATCGAAGTGCAGGTCATTGGCGACCGCGACGGAAACGCGGTGCACTGTTTTGAACGCGACTGCTCCATCCAGCGCCGCCACCAAAAAGTTATTGAACTCGCCCCCGCGCCTGCGCTCAGCCGTACACCCGACGGACGGATTCTCCGGCAACAGATGTGTGACGCGGCGTGCGAACTGGTACGGTCCACAGGATACACCAACGCCGGCACAGTTGAGTTCCTCGTTGACCCGGACGAGAACAAATTTTATTTCATGGAAATGAACACGCGCATCCAGGTCGAACATACTGTTACTGAAATGATCACAGGCATAGATTTGGTGAAAACGCAGATACGTATTGCCGAAGGGTACCGACTCAGCGACCCGGAAATCGGATTGGGCAATCAGGTGGACGTGCAGTACCGCGGCGCGTCCATTCAGTGCCGCATCACCACGGAAGACCCGGCGAACGATTTTCTACCCGATTACGGACGGCTCACTACTTACCGTTCATCCGCAGGACATGGAGTACGGCTGGACGCGGGGAGCGCGCATGCGGGAGCGGTGATTACGCCATACTACGATTCGCT
>CAYHWZ010000416.1:0-1848 GCA_964359975.1 uncultured Elusimicrobia bacterium
TTAAGTTAAAGACAAAAATGCGTTTGCCTGCTATAATTCCAATGGAGAGAGCGAAATTTCACTAAATTGAAAAGCCAAATGGATAAAAAAATACTGATTATTGACGACGAAGCGCCTATAGCGGACCTGATTGCGGAGTTCTGCAATACAATGGGATACAGCACCCAGGTCTTGAACAGCGGTAAGGATATTCTGAATGTGATAAAGTCGTTCCATCCGGACCTGATTACGCTGGACCTTGCCATGCCCGACATTCCCGGCACCAAAGTGCTGGCAATCTTAAGGAAAGATGAACAGGCCAGACACATACCTGTGCTGATTATTTCGTCAACAATCGGGAGTCTGAGGGAAGAACCGATTTCAGGTGATTTAGCCCCGCCTGAAGGCGTAATGCCGAAACCTATCCGCATGGAAGGTCTGCGCAAAAAAATTGACACCGTGCTTCACGCCCACGACAAAGAACGCGAGCAGTCCCCCAAGCAATAATCAGCTATTAAATATACAGGTCAGGATTTTACGACGGAACCGTTGTACCGGTAACCGATGCGGCCTACGGTCTGGATGAGTTTACGGTATTTGCCGAGCTTTTTTCTGAGGCGGGCGACGTGCGCATCTATGGTCCGGGAAGTCGGATAGTATTCCTGTTCCCAAATCTGGGCTGAGAGCCATTCGCGGGCCAGTACGCGTCCATTCGAATGAGCCAGCGCGTTCATAATGGCAAACTCTTTTGCAGTCAGTTCCAGTTTTGTGCCGGCGAGCGTGGCGGTAAAACCTTCCAAATCAAGTTCCAGTTCACCGTCTTTCAGTTGGGCGTTCCTGGGAGTTTCTCTTGAATAAGTTCTCCGGATAACGGCTTTGACGCGGGCAAGGAGTTCGCCGTGACTGAACGGCTTGACAACAAAATCGTCCGCTCCTGCTTCCAGCGCGGTGATCTTGTACGGTTCGGAATCGTGCACTGTGACCAAAATGATGGGTACGGACTTCAGAACAGGGTGCGCGCGGATGCGTTTGCAGGCCTCGAGCCCGTCAATCCCGGGCAATTCAAAGTCAAGCAGAATGAGTGAAGGTTTGTACTTGGGCATCCGCCGGAGGGCAGTTTCTGCAGTTTCCGCGCCGCTGACCGCGAAACCGTTCTTAGTCAGAATTGAATCAACCAATTCCCGGATGTGACTGTCGTCCTCGATGTGAAAAATCAGGCGCTTCGATGTCATTAAAAAAAGTTTACAACAAATTTACAATGAATTCAACCGCGGCACACTGTTAGAAACTTATTTTCAGGCCCATACCGGCTCCGAAAAGTGTTTCAGGCACATTTTGTGACGGGACAGTTGTTCCGCGGTAAGTCAGTTCAGGCGTGTTTAGAGAAAAGTTGAATTCCCCGCCCGGACTGCCGTAATGAACGTCGGCGTAAGATTCGAATGTGATGTATGTCAGTATTCTCCA
Organism: uncultured Elusimicrobia bacterium; assembly: GCA_964359975.1. Taxonomy (GTDB): domain Bacteria; phylum Elusimicrobiota; class Elusimicrobia; order 2-02-FULL-39-32; family 2-02-FULL-39-32; genus CAYHWZ01. Next base: position 1,444 of record CAYHWZ010000416.1, read on the forward strand.
GACAAAATCCAGCCGTGAAATAAAAGTGCTGTCCGCAAGATTACCCAGAGTGGAAAGGGTATATGATGTGCGTCTGGCACTGTCCGGCCCTTCGGCTGTGATGTACGCGGCTGCATAATGTTTGCCTGCATAGAACGGCTGGTACTGGTTTTGAAAAATAAGGACAGGATACGCTGACGCGCTGTTGTATCCCAACTCGTTGAAGAAGTATTCCCCCCCGATGGTTGCCTGACGGTTCAGCATCCAGGCGAACTGATAATTGAGTCCCGCACTTGCTTGATAAAAGGGTCCCTGCGGTATATTTGCCATGAACAGAGCAGCAATGTCCGCGCCCGTCGACGGTGACCGCAAGGAAACATAGTGCGGCACAATAGCGCCGGAAATGCACGCGGCCTCGGCATAAAA
>CAYHWZ010000417.1:0-1839 GCA_964359975.1 uncultured Elusimicrobia bacterium
CGCGGACCAGTATCAGGAAGCGCCGGGATTCATTCTCACTTCCATGGTCAAGCGCGTGGACGAGTCGGTTTATCAGACGGTGAAAGCTGTGCTGGAAGGAACTTTTAAGGGCGGGATACGCGAGTTTGGATTGGCGGAAGAAGGCGTGGGGTACGTCTATGACCAGAACAACAAGAATTTGATTTCGGATTCCGTTGTAAAGAGAGTGGAAGAACTGAAAAAGAAAATCATCCGCAAAGAATTGGCCGTGGCTGCTTCGCGCGGGAAAAGCTGATATGGCTGAACCGGAAATATTTGCAGTTGAGATGAAAGCGGTCACCAAACGGTTTGCCCGCGTATTGGCGAACGATGCGGTGTCGCTGTCCGTGCGGAGCGGCGAGATTCATGCGCTGATAGGCGAGAACGGCGCTGGCAAGTCCACGCTGATGAAAATCCTCTACGGTCTGTACCATCCGGATTCGGGTGAAATAATTTTGAAAGGCAAGAGCGTACGGTTCCACGGACCGCGCGAAGCTATCCGCGCCGGTATCGGAATGGTGCACCAACATTTTATGCTCGTGCCCACGCTGACTGTGGCGGAAAATGTGGCGCTGGCGGACGAACCGGTAAAACTCGGCGGCATGGTCTTTGACCGCGACCGCGCGGAAGAAGGCGTTACGAAACTTTCCGCGCAGTACGGCCTGTCGCTCGACCCGCGCGCCAAAGTGGCTGACCTTTCCGTCGGTGAACAGCAGCGTCTGGAAATTCTGAAAGTGCTTTACCGCGGCGCGGAAATCCTTATCCTCGACGAACCTACCGCTGTGCTCACTCCGCAGGAGACCACGGCATTTTTTGAAATTCTGAAAATTTTGCAGTCGCAGGGCAAGACTGTCATTCTCATTACGCACAAACTGCGCGAAGTGATGGCAGTGTCGCAGGGTATTACGGTGATGCGCCAGGGCAAGTCCGTGGGTTCGGTGAAAACCAAGGACACGTCGGAATCCGAGCTCGCGCAGATGATGGTGGGGCGTCCGGTGTTGTTTCAGGTAAAGCGCACGGTCCGCAAGCCCGATGAAATCGCGCAGATGCCTGTTGCGCTGAAACTGGAAAACGTGACAGCAAAGTCCGCGCGCGGTCTGCCGGCATTGCAGGGTCTGTCACTCGATATCCGCGCAGGAGAAATTTTTGGATTGGCAGGCGTGGAAGGCAACGGCCAGACGGAACTGATTGAAGTGATTGCCGGACTGCTCAGGCCGGATGCCGGACAGGTGGAATTTTGCGGGACTCAAATCAAACTGGATTCGGTCACTGCGGACGAAATGCTGACACGCGGTCTGGGACACATACCGGAAGACCGTCACAAGCGCGGTATGGTGCTGGACTACGCGGTGCACGAAAATATGGTGCTGGGCCGCCATAGAGAACCTCAATTTTCCAATGTGTTCAAAATGAATTTTGCCGGAATCCGTGCATTTGCCGGCGGTCTGGTGCAGGACTATGACGTGCGTCCGCCGGATATTGAACTGAAAGCGCGCTACTTTTCCGGCGGTAACCAGCAGAAAGTCGTGGTCGGACGCGAACTGTCGCGCAAACCGAAACTTTTAATCGCGGCACAGCCGACGCGCGGAGTGGATGTGGGCGCGATTGAACTGATTCACAAGAAAATCATTGATGCGCGGGACAGCGGCGCAGCGGTGCTGTTGGTTTCAGCGGAACTGCCGGAGATACTTTCGCTTTCTGACCGTGTGGGCGTGATTTACCGGGGGAAAATCGCTGCTGTGTTCCCGGTGGGAGATGTGACTGAGGAAAAGTTGGGACTGCTTATGGCTGGGGCGCACGGGTGAAGGAGTTTAGATGAAA
>CAYHWZ010000418.1:0-1831 GCA_964359975.1 uncultured Elusimicrobia bacterium
GTACGATAATTCATGTGCAGAGGTCTTTAATCGGCAGAGCCCTGACCAAATAGTTCCTTAATACCTTCTTTGACAGCGCTGATTAAACTGCTCCCAGGATGCGCCATTGCTTTTGCAAGCGTTTGGAACCCAACAACCAACTGGCGCACTAAAGTCTTTGGGTCAATCTCCCTGTTTCCCTGTTTAAGAATCTGTTTCACCGCAGCGTCCATTACTGCGAAGATCTTGGTTTCTACCTCAGTCAGGTAACTTGCAAAAACATTGGGATCTAAGCCCAATTTCTCATATAGGTCGAACCACTTGGGCAGGAACCCGACGAAATTGTTCTGTTTGTCTGTTGTTGGCGGGGGCTGATTTTCCTTCGATTCCTCCAATACCTCAGTTTTTTGTTCCGGATGATTCATGGCGGAAGTCAGTTGTTCCGACATGCGTACTGTTATTTCAAAATGGTCATCCTTTTCTGTTACTTCAATCGGGTAATTGGGAAACGTTTCGTCCCAGTACTTTTTCAGACTGATAATATCCGCGGATTTTTTCACTTTAAAGACATTCTTATTGACATTATCTTTCATGTGGATACTTCTAAATCGCGTATCACCATGTATCATCATGGCTTGCGCCAGCATGGGCATCAGCTCAGGCAGTTTTCCATCAATAGTTTCTTTCAGCGCCATCACTCTCAGAGTGCCCAGGGCGGCTTTGAGCTGGTCTCGGATATCCGGCTGATTGGCAGAGGCCACTGCAGGGTTTTCCCCATCCTCGCGTCCGTACTCCAGCTCAAAGTACACCCGCGACTGTCTGCCTTGATATGCGCCGAGGAGTATCTGTCCGTTATCTTTTTCAAACGGTCCGACAAAATGAATCCGGTTCTTCACAGCATCTATAATGGGATCGATTTCAGCGTCGTTGCTTTCCTGTTTGAGACGGGTAAGATTCCTGATATATTCTTCTTTCACCTGCGCATAGGTCAGGACGTTGCCCGCGCTTTTGCGTTTGGATTGAACAGTGGCATTCGCAGTCAGTTTCGGACGAACCACCATATAAGGAAACCCGCGCGCTTTCAATTCTTTTGTGATGCCAGGCGTGTGGAATCCGCCCGTGATCAGTATGGCTGTTTTCCGCGGAGACGACACTTTTGACGCGTCAATGTAAGATGCGATTTTATCCGCAAAATTATCCGACATCACTCTGTCGCGCTTAAACGCCAGCTTGTAGTATGCTTCCTGCAGATAACGGAGCTGGTCTTCAGTCAGCGACAGACCCATAGCGCGCGCAGTGTTCGTGGACTGCGATGACAACCCCCAGTTCTGCTCTTCCCGTGCCAAAACTTCATCCATTTTCCGAAAAGTGCCGTCACTCTGATTTGCCCGCGCAGTTACATTCCGGCAATAGTCCGCCCAATCCTGCGGCCCGAATTTTTCGTCCAAGAATTTCGCCTGCATCCGCAGTTCACGCCCGATGCAGAGCAATTTGACATGTTTGGCGTCTCCTGCATTTGCAAAACTTTCGTACGCGGCATTTTCCAACTGTTTCAATTGCGTGAGCACCTGCTCATGATCAATCTCTTCGGATTTTGCCAGATAGCCGCAATACTCTTCCAGCGCAGGCCAGGGTTTGTTCAAAGCTTTTCCGAGTTTCAGCATCACGCCGAAATATTCGTCGCCGCGTATCCGTCCGGTCCGGTATTTTATGCTGAGTTCACCCAACTGGGACAACGTGTTATTGTCGAGCGTTTCGGACAGCAGTTTCAGCAGATTCCGCTGTTCATCTTCCCCCCGCGATTTTGAAATGGACGACTCCAATCCGAATGTTTCCGCGACCAGACTGAGCT
>CAYHWZ010000419.1:0-1828 GCA_964359975.1 uncultured Elusimicrobia bacterium
TCTCGCCGGGAGCATTACGGATCGCCCCGCCGCTCCCATCTCGTCCTCCACGGACCCCCTATTCCTTCTTTATTCCGCGGAAATCCTAACACACGGACCGTCGGGCGCGGACCTGCGTCAGTTTGCCAACAGAAAATAACGCAGCGGCAGAAACAGGATGTTGCCCTCGAAACGGCACTCGCGGTCGCACGTAATCACCACGCCGAAGTCGAGCCGGAACTTCTTGAGAAAATGCCGTAGTCCCGAAACCGATGCGTCGGCCGTGCGGTGCTTCACTTCCATCGGCAGATAACGCACGCCGCCGTGGGTGACCACGAAATCCACTTCCTGCGCCTTCTCTCGGTAGTATGTCAATTCGATAGCTTCCGGCCATTTTCGTAACTCATGCGCAACGAGGTTCTCCGCATAAAGCCCCATCATGGTCGGGTTCTGCGTGAAGTCGTCCCAGGTCTTGAGCACGGCATTACGCAGCGCGAGATCCACGGGATAGCACTTGATGTTGCCCTCGCGCACGCGCAGCGGTTTGTGGCTGAATTTCCGGATGCGGATAATGAGGTCGGTCATTTCGAGGCGCGGCAGGTTTTCGTCCACCACCCGGCGCGCCACTCCGGCGTCGCGCGCCACGGTGGACATGTTGATCTCGATGCCGGGATGCGCGAGCAGATACACGAAGAAACGCAGCACATTCTCCGGTTTGCGGTACTGGGTGAGCGCCATCAAGTCTTCATAGAGTACCTTGCGCACCTGCTGCTCCATCAGGTATTCCATCTTGCGCACCGGGTCGGCGAGACTCCACACCTCGGGGAAGCCGCCTTCGCGGCAGTAGTTCATAACCGCGCGACCGATGTCCGCCTCGAATGGCGTCAACGCGGCGTGCATGTTGTTGACAAACTGCATCGCTTCCGCGCCCTTGGTTTCCATTAACAGACTGCGCAGGTTGGTGAACTTTTCAAGCGCGGTGCCGAACGCTACCTGTTCGCGCAGGTGATACTGGCAATACTCGCGAAAACTGAACGGCAGAAGATGTCGATCCTTGATGCGACCGAGCAAGCTTTCCTGCGAGCTGCGAAAAATCGGCGATGACGCCGAGCCGGAAACGAGGAAACGGATCGGATACTTCAAGTCGTAATGCTTCTTGAGATGCAGCTCCCACTTGGGCAGGCGCTGAATCTCGTCCAGAAAGAAATACCAGCGCCCCGTGCCGCCCGGCTTGGCACCGGCGTGGTCCACGAGCTGCTCGAACACGCTCCGCTGGAGATCGGCCGAGCCGTATACCTCCGGGTCGTCGAAGGAAAAGTACAGAATCCGTGCCGGCTCGATCTTTTCACGGTCCAGCAGGTGACGAATGACCTGCTTCAGCGCCGTGGTCTTGCCGACACGCCGCGGGCCGGTGATGGAGACCATCTGCGGCAGATCGGCAAGATCGGCCAGCAGCTCGCGCACGACTGGCCGCTGATACTCCGGCAGGTTATCCCGCCATCCACCACCGCGTGACGGTGCCCACCATGGGTTATATGGAGTTAAGAGAGTTAACAGGTTTTTGGGCGTCTTTTGGTGCTTATCCGGCATTGTTATCTATCTGATTTTGCAGGCCCCGGAGGCAAATTTCCTGTTTTATACGCTATGCCGTACAAAATTGGAATAACCGGTAAAGCCGAAGCTTATTTCTAATCCGCTAGAACCAGAGGGTCAAACCCGATTGAAAATGGCCGGACCGCTGATTTTTCACGGCTGGCGATCCCGCGCGAAGCCGGGATGCTTGCGGTCTGAACATCGCAAACAACGCGCGTCAGCCTTTTGTTCCGGTTGTGGGACCACCGCCTCCCCC
>CAYHWZ010000420.1:0-1827 GCA_964359975.1 uncultured Elusimicrobia bacterium
GGCTGAAAAACCCGGCAGTATTTATAATCCGCTCTTCATTTACGGCGGTGTCGGTCTCGGCAAAACACATCTGATGCACGCCATCGGGCACACTATTCTGTCAAAAAATCCCGACGCGAAGCTCCTGTTCATTTCCACCGAAAAGTTCATGGGGCATGTCATTGAAGCCATCCGCACCGGCGCCATCAACCGGCTGCGCGACCAGTTCCGCTCACTTTCGCTTCTGATGATAGACGATATCCAGTTCCTTTCAGGGTCCGAGTCCACGCAGGAAGAATTTTTCCATGTGTTCAACACTCTGCACGAAATGGGCCGCCAGATAGTCATCACGTCGGACCGCGCGCCGAAACTGCTTTCCACCCTCGAAGACCGGCTCCGGTCCAGGTTCGAGTGGGGGCTCATAACGGACCTCAAACCGCCCAACCTAGAAACACGCGTGGCCATTCTCAAGAAAAAATGTCACGCCATGGACCTTGATCTGCCGGACGACTGGCTCATGTTCATCGCCGAACGCACAAAATCAAATATCCGCGAACTGGAAGGCGTGGTAAAAAAAATCCACGCCTACACCAATCTGTCGGGCGAACCAGTGAACCTTGAGTTCCTGCACGAGATGCTTGGCGGCGCGCCGACCGCAAATGAAACCAAACCAGCGGCACAGACGCCTCCGGAAAAGTCGCCATCTGTCTCAGCAGCTTCAGCAGCGCCGGTAAAGCCATTTGCACCCAAACCCGCTATTCCTCCGCCCGCTGAACATAAAGCTGAACCACCGAAATCCGTCAATGATATGGCGCTAAATGAACTGAATCAGATCCTGGGCTCCGCAAAACCCAAATCTGCCGAACCAACACCCGTGCCGGCGCCGGCGAAAAAAGAAGAACCCAAACCATCAGCTCCGCCTGTCAGTCTGACGCCGCCCCAAAAAGTTGAGCCGCCGTCAACGCCGAAAATCGAAACTCCGCAGACAAAACCAGCCACACCGGAAAATGATTTCCTTTTCAAAAAAGCAGCGCCGCCGTCTGCTCCGACAACAGCGCCCGCAATGACTTCACCTGCAACTCCGGCCCCGGCTGCGCCGCCAGTCAAAGCTCCCGAACCAATCTTCAAACCTGTTTCACCGTCAACAACTCCTCCGGCTGCAGCAAAAGAATCACCGCCGGTTCAAAAAGCTGTCCCGCCTGCACCGGCCGCACCGGCTCCAACTCCAACTCCGAAATCTGCTGAACCTGTTTTCAAGCCCATTCAGCCGCCAGCCGCACCGCCGGTAAAGGAGCCAGCGCCGGTTCCGCCGCCAGTCTCTGCTGTACCGCCCGCGGCCGCATCAACGCCGAAACCTGTTGAACCAATTTTCAAACCTGTGCAGCCGCAGACTCCTCCAGCGCCGGCCAAACCAGCGGAATCAACAACTAAACCTGTTCCGCCAACGCCACCGCCAGCGCCGGTATCAAAAGAACCTGTACCTGCACAGCCGCCCGCACCGTCGGCAGCCGTCAAGCCGCCGGAACCAGTTTCAAAACCTGTTCCTCCGGCAACCGTTCCAGTTTCAAAAGAACCCGTAGCCGCGCAGCAGCCGTCTACACCCAAACCCTCGGACCCAGCGCCCAAACCTGCCCCGCCTGCAGCCGCGTCACCTGCGCCTGCACCGCCCTCGCCCCCTGTTCCGGACATGGACTCGGAAGAAGATGCGGACCCGGCACTGCGTCCTGTTGACGTGGTCTGTTTTTACCCGCATGGCAAAGGCGAAGAATTTAAACGCGTGCGTCAAAAATTTCGAGAAGTCATCAAGAAACACAAACTTAAAATCCGTCTGAACACACTCGGAACCAT
>CAYHWZ010000421.1:0-1824 GCA_964359975.1 uncultured Elusimicrobia bacterium
GCGCACATACGGGTGGCGAGGCATTCTTGCAGTGCACGCATGGATAGCCATAAAAGAAAAAAATGCCGCGGACTACAAAATATACAATGTCACCCGCTGGAACCTGCGCCGCAGCAAAAGTGTAGTTGACATAAAAACAGACATACCGGACAGAAAGTGGTACGGCCGCAAACCGCATCTCCTTTTCGACCTGCGCGGGGATGCAGCAGAATCCGCCATTCCATTGATTATTGATGCTGCCGCCAGCTATCCCAACTCACAGCATTACCGCATCTGGCCCGGCCCCAACAGCAATAGCTTCATATCCTACATCATGCGCCGGGTCCCCGGTATAGGAGTGGAACTCCCGCCCAACGCCATCGGCAAAGATTGGATAAATGACGGAGATTTTTGGGGCGTGACAGAAAGTCGTACCGGAGGTCAATTTTCATTCTACGGTATACTTGGCATTCAGCTCGGCCTGCAGGAAGGCATAGAGGTGAATCTGTTCGGCCTCTGCTGGGGATTGGACTTACTGAAACCAGCCCTGAAACTGCCCATCATAGGACGCATCGGCATACCAGACAGGAAAATCAACAAATAACCCTCCCCCCCCCCTGCTTGCCGAACGCTGACCTTGACTTTTCCGCCTTATTCTGATATAAATTTAAAGCTATGACTTTAAAGGGTCTTCAACAGCAGATTTCCGCTTTTGCGCGGGATTCCAGGAAGTTTTTTACGCGCAAACTCACGCTTATGCTGGTTCCGCACAGCACTTTGCGGCCCATGCACCTCCACGTATCCGTCTCTTTCCTATTATTCTTAACCATGTTCTGGACCGGCATCACCGGTTGGGCTGCAGTGGCAGTGTTCAGCGACGTGGATTACTGGTCTACGCGGGTCAATTACCAGATTTTGAAGCTCAAAGTGCGTTATTTCGCAACTGAACTCAAGAAGAGCCGCGAACTTGTGGACCAGGTACGCGAAGCCGACACTCAGCTCCGCAAACTCCTGCAGATGAAGAACCGTCAATCCATTCTGGAACAGGAATCGCAGGACGGACAGGGCGGCGTGGAACCTTTTGAACGGTCCATCCTGCAGAAAGAACTCACCAAACGCATCTGGGAAATCAGCGACGAGGAAATCCGCATGGTTTCATCTAGGGTCCAAAAAGAATCTCAGGAACAGTTAAACTCCTATAAAGAAATCACCGAGCATATCGCCTACGAGCGCGGGCTGAACCGTTCTACACCGCGCGGATGGCCGACTATCGGGCGGCCCACATCTTTTTTTGGCGCGCGGGTATCGCCGTTCCACGGCGGCACGCAGTTCCATACCGGCGTTGACATTGCCAACGAAAAAGGCACCCCCGTCCGGTCTACGGCCGAAGGGATTATCCAGCTTGCCAACTGGGAGGGCGGGTACGGACGGCTGGTCATTATTGACCATGGTTTTGGTTATCTCACTTATTACGGTCACAATTCCGCATTGCTTGTACGGGCCGGAGAAAAAGTCCGGCGCGGGCAGGTAATCGCGTATATGGGTTCATCAGGTTCAAGCACGGGCAACCATTCTCATTACGAAGTTTGGAAAGAAGGCAGACCGGTAGACCCGTGGAGATATCTGGCGGCTCAGTCAGTGGACGAATTGAATTCAAAAGGGCTCGCGCGCAAGAGTCGGCAATAAGCGCGGTCCAAAGGAGTTTGATATGTTCGGAAAAGACAAATCTTTCAAAAGTCTCGTAAATTCATCCGCCATGGAAACTGTGATTGGCGCTGACACAGTGGTGCAGGGCACTCTTTCGTCAAAGGGGTCCATCCGCATCGATGGTAAACTGGAAGGCGG
>CAYHWZ010000422.1:0-1815 GCA_964359975.1 uncultured Elusimicrobia bacterium
ATCCGCAATTGGTGAAAAATTTCTGTCCTGCTTTCACGCGGAACGCCTGATGCGTGCCCTGGAACGCTATCCCCATATCCGTCACAACCACGTCTTTGGGAGTGAGCATATCCGAGAGCAGATGCACGAACCAGTACGAGTTCACATATTTTTTGATGTGTTCATATTCGGGCAGGACCACGGGATATTTCTGTTTCCAGGTCTGGCATTGTTTCACCCATTCGCGGGTTTCCGGACGATATTCGCCGAGCTGTTTCGAGAGTTCCGACAGAAACGCGCGCGCGTCCGCATGCACCTTAAAGTGAATGTCGAGCGTATCTTTTTCCAGTTCGCTCGCGTCAATGTCCACGAGAATGCGGAAAGCGTTACGCGCATAATCTTTTGCATTGTAACCGGTCTGCGCCAGACTGAGACGCGTGCCGATAGCCAGATAAAAATCAGCATTCTGCACGGCAAAGTTGGCTCCTCTCTGCGCAAAAGTGCCTGGCCGGCCTGCATAAAGTTCGTGTCCAGTGTCCGCAATATCATTCGCATTGCGCGCGCTCAGGAAAGGGATGCGGTATTTCTCCGCCAGTTTCAGGAATTCGCCTGCTGCGCCCGCGATTTTTACGCCCTGCCCCACGTGCAGGATTGGACGTCTGGACGCTTTCAGTTTCTGCACAATTTCCCGCACTTTTTCCTGCAAGTCATTGTGCGAAGGACCCGGAGGAGCTTCGGCAGGATTGAATTCCGGCAGATTATCCGGGTCGATCTGAGCGTTCTGCACGTCGCCGGGCACGTCCAGCCATACTGGCCCCGGTCGTCCGGTCCGCGCGAGATACATGGCTTTTTGCAGATAATATTTTACCTTGTTCGGGTCCTCTATCATCACGGCAAATTTCGTGATTGGCCGGACAATATCGATGATATTGATTTCCTGAATACCCAGCTGACGCAGGCCGGTCTTGCGGATGGTGTGCTGTACAAACGCCTGTCCGGAAAAGAACAGCGACGGCACAGAATCCATCCAGCTGCCTGCCACACCCGTTAGAGTGTTGGTGCTGCCCGGCCCTGCGGTAACTACGGAAACGCCTATCTTGCCGTTCACACGCGTGTACGCTTCCGCGGCCATGGCCACGGCCTTTTCGTGATGACAGCAATAATACTTCATCTTCTTGTTGAGCGCTATCGCGTCGTCGAGAAAAATCACTCCGCCGCCGGAAACCGTAAAAATGTCCCGCACGCCCTGTTCCAGCAAAAACGTTACAATGTAGTCGGAAACTCGTATCATATCAGTCACTCTTCCTCTATCAAATCTATGAACATATTTTCCTTCAATTCCTTTCTGTCCAGGAACGGGTACATATCCTCCAGCGGCTTTGAACTCCACTTGCCGTCGGGCTTAACGGTGAACACCTGTTTCGGCGACACTTTCTGGTCCTTATCAATGTCCACTTCACAGATGCACGCGCCTTTAAACTGAAGCACCTGCGCTATTTTTTCGCGCAGTTCTCTGTCCGATCCGGCCTTGAACGCGGAGATTTTGTACGAGGCGGCCAACTGCCCGATGTCCGGTGAAATCGTGTCCGTCTCAGATTCGCCGGCCACGAACCGCCCTCCGAAATATTCACGCTGTGTCTCGCGGATAAGGTACGGACATCCTCCGGTTTTAAGAATGAATATTTTGACCGGCAGACCATACCTCGCAATGGTTTTCAGTTCCTGAATATGTTTCTGGAACCCGTCGTCTTCGCAGATGCAGATCACCTCGCCTCCGGCGTTGCCCACACTTGCACCCACAGCGGCCGGCAACGCAAAACTCACATTCTCAAGGCC
>CAYHWZ010000423.1:0-1811 GCA_964359975.1 uncultured Elusimicrobia bacterium
TCATATATATATTGCTCGCGTGCTCGGTGCTGGCAATTGCGGCTATGGCGGAACGCGCGGTGATTTTTAAGCGCGAGAAAAAGTTGGCTCTGCTGGTGCGGGAAGAATTCGCGCGGCTGATGGAGAGCGTGGATTTGCGAGCCATGGCGGATGACTGGAAACCGGAGTACGGGTACATGTCCGCGGTTTTGCTGGCGGCGCTATCCAACAGGGACAAACCTGCGGAGGTGGCGGAAGCTCAGACGTCGGCGGTGGCGGTGATTGAGCGTCGGCGGCTGGAAAAGCGTTTGTTGATATTGAATACTCTGGGGAGCAATTCTATTTATATCGGATTGTTCGGGACGGTGCTGGGCGTGATCAAAGCGTTCCGCGATTTATCGGAATCTGCGGCTGCGGGGCCGGAAGTGGTGATGCAGGGTCTTTCCGAGGCGCTGATTGCAACGGCTGCGGGTCTTTTGGTGGCGATTCCCTGTGTGATTGCGTATAACTATTTTCAGCGGCAGGTAAAGGATTTGAGCGGGGACACAGAGGCAATGGCGCGGATGATTTTGGCTAGGATAAAGACTAAATCGTGAATCTTTCCGGGCCGGACGAAGAGTCAATCAGCGGGATAAATATTGCTCCGCTGGTGGATGTGGTTCTGGTGCTGCTGATTATTTTTATGGCTACGGCGCCGCTGATTCATCACCGGGCCATTAATGTTAACGTGCCCCGCGCTGCGCATTCCGAACCTAAAGCCACTGAAACTTTGAAGGTGGTGCTGAACGAGAAAGGCGAACTGCATATGGGGGACAAGCCCATTGCTGTCGAGGAACTGCCCTTTCAGCTCAGCGCCATGGTGCGTCTGGACTCGCGTCTGCATGTGTCGGTGCTGGCGGACCAATCTATACCGTACGGTCAGGTGGTCGCGATTTTGGACATTGTGAGAGGCGCGGGCGTTAAAAAAGTCGCGCTCGAAGTGCGGTCCAAACGGTCTATCACCGGCGCAAAATGAAGCAAAGTACTCCTGCCGAAGAAAAGGAAAAAGAAAAACTTTTCCGCAAGTCCGTCATATTTTCACTGCTTTTTCACGCGGCGCTTTTTGGATTGATTCAGCTGAAAGGCGTGTTCAGCGGGCTGGATGATGATGCTTTGCTGGAAGTTGATTTGACGCGTCCGTTCGGGATCGGGGGCAACCCCCTGCTCAGACCCGGCGGCGGGACATCGCCTGACGTTAAAAAAATCGGGATGCCCGCGGAATCGGAAAAACTTCTTGAACCAAACCAGAAACTCGGTCCTGTAGCAGACGCGCCGCCGACGAAAGATTCCACTCTTAAAGAATGGGTCATACCGGGGGACAATACAAAGATTTTGGAGAAACCGCATGTGGAAGGGGACCCGAATGCGGGCGGCATCAAGGGCGGTGCGGGGGATGGAACCGGAGAGGGATTTCCGGGGACTGGCGGAGGATGGGGCGGCGGTGATGGCGAAGGCGGCGGTGTGCCGCTGGAACGTGTGCCGAAACTGCTGAACGGCGCGGAAATTTTGCGGCTCTTAAAAAAACATTATCCGCCGGATGAGATGGAGGCGGGGCGGCAGGGTGTGGTATATGTGAAACTCCATTTGGACAAGGAAGGGCGCGTGCATAAGGTGGAGATTGTGGGTTCGGGCGGGTCGTCATTTGACGATGCTGCGCGGAAAGTAGCTCCGAGGATGAAATTTTCGCCGGCGATCGCGAACCGTGTTCCCGTTGGCGTGAAAGCTGTGCAAAAGATTGAGTTTAATCTGGAAGCGGACCAGGAGTGAATTTGATTTTCAGTTTCTGCAAGTAT
>CAYHWZ010000424.1:0-1809 GCA_964359975.1 uncultured Elusimicrobia bacterium
ACATATACGCCCTGACCGCCGATGAGTTTCAGGCCGTCGCGCTTGGACCTGCTGCAGAAAACGCAGGCCAGGGTCTCTTTATCGTTCTTGTCAGCCGCCACTATTTTTTCCTGGTTACAATAACTTCGTCAATAACGCCGTAATTTTTTGCATCTTCAGCGGACATATAGAAGTTTCGTTCCGAATCTTCCCGCACTTTTTCAACCGTCTGACCTGTATGTTTGGCCAGGATTGCGAGCAATTTGTCCTTGGTGCCGAGCAGTTCCTTGGTTTCAATCGCAATGTCCGTGACCTGACCGCTGATGCCCTCTCCATATATAAGCGGCTGGTGAATCATCACACGCGAATGCGGCAGAGCAAACCTGCGCCCTTTTGTACCCGCGGCCAGCAGCAGCGCGCCAAAAGACATGGCCATCCCCATACAAATCGTCGTGATGGGAGGCCGGATATACTGCATGGTATCGTATACCGCAAGACCCGCGCTCACCATTCCGCCGGGCGAGTTGATATAAAGGTTGATGTCTTTTTCAGGGTCTTCGGCTTCGAGGTAGAGAAGCTGGGCAATAATGAGGTTGGCAGAATCCGTAGTCACTGCGCCTTCATATCCGCCAACGAATATGATGCGGTCTTTAAGCAGACGCGAATAAATATCATACCCGACCGCTGCTCCCTGATTCCACCGTTCGATAATTGTAGGCACAAGTCCTGGCATAAGCGTCTCCTTTGCTCCGAAACTATTCCTTCACTTCCTTAATTTTAGCATTTTCCCTTAAGAATTTCATGACCTTCTCTTCCGTAATCCGGCTGAGGATGCGCGACTGATTCTCGTCGAAATATTTCTTCACATCGTCGGATTTGTCCGCATAGTTGGCCAGTTCGCGTTCCATCTCCCCTTTCCAATCCTCGATGGTAGCATGCAGATTTTCCTGTTTGGCCAATCCGCCAACGATGTAGGAGAGCCGCACCTGACGCTCCGCCTGAATGCGGTACTTTTCGTTCAGCTCCTTTTTCAGTTCCTCCCGCTTATCTTCCGGCACTTTCGCGTTGTGAAATGCGCGTTCGAAGAGATATTCCGTCTGCATATTGACCAGCGTGGGGGGAACTGGAATCACATGTTCCTGCAGAAGGTGGTCTTCGATCTGACGTTCAATATCCGCCTCAACGCCCTTGTCGTGCGCCTGCTGGAGCGATTCGCGGATTTTGCCTTTCAGTTCGTCGAGCGTGTTCAGCCCGAAATCCTTGGCAAATTCGTCGTCGAGCGCAGGCATTTTTTTCTCTTTCAGTTCATTCAGCTTGACGCGGAACGTCACCGGCTGTCCGGCGATTTCTTTTCTCGGAAACTCTTTCGGAAAAGTCACAGTCACTTCTTTCGTCGTGCCCGGCGTCATGCCCATAATCCCTTCGGCAAATCCCTCGATGGACTGCGGCGAGGAAAGGTTTATCATCTCATTATCCGACTTGAGCTGAGCCATTTCCTTGCCTTGAAAAATCCCCTGGTAACTGATAATTGCAAAGTGCTTTTTCGACGCTGTAATATCCAGCGAAGGAGTCAGCTGAGCATACCGTTCAAGCAGAGTTTCCAGTTCCTTTGCCACATCTTCGTCCTTTACAGCGGACGATTTCTTTTCCACATTGATTTTGGTGTAGTTCTTGACCTTGAACTCAGGACTACGTTCCACCACAAAATTGAACTTAATGGAGGTGTCTTTGCCGTATTCCACTTTCTGCACCGTCGGAGCGCCGACAGGGTTCACCGCATTCTTTTCCAGAATCATGGTGCAGGTATCGGTGAGCAGCTTTTTGCGCGCT
>CAYHWZ010000425.1:0-1805 GCA_964359975.1 uncultured Elusimicrobia bacterium
CATGCCGGATTCGCTTGCAGCGGCGGCGCCTTTGACCCGCAACTTTCCCGGAAAAGAAAACTCCTGCGAAACACCGATGATTTTTTCATCACCGGAATACATGCTCTCATAGGTCAGCCGCAGTTTTTCCGGAGATTTATCCAGACCGGCCCGGCTTTTGGATGCTGACCAGTTTTTACGGAAGGCGCGGATTTCCGGATTATTCTTATGGGCTGATTCAAGCGCTTCGGCAAGAGTGAACAACTGACCTGCCGACCAGGCGGGCACAGCAGTCAACAGCAGGAATACGGCACAAATCAGTATGCCTCTCATGAACCGGAACCGCACATCCCGCAGATACATTTCTGTCCGCTGGTTTTGGTTCTGCAGGACATGCACACTTCGTGCATCAGCCGCTGAGCGAAGATTTCCCTTTGCTTTGGAGTCAAGATAGCGGAAATATCTTTTAAAGAGCGCGCAATCTTTGCCTGTCTGGCGCGGTAGGTTTCGCCCATTTTACGAACACTCGCGTCTAGGACGGTTTCCGACACAGCACCGTCATGCAGAAAAGCGCAGATAGCGATCTTATTTTGCGCGTCTTCCAGTGTCAAGTCTTTAAGCGCCGCACCCAATCCGGTTTCCAGCACGGCAAATTGTTTTGACTGTTCGGCATTCAGGTCCAGCATTTTCTGCCAGGAAACCGGTTCGACACTGCGGTGCGTCAACACACGCCAGGTAATCCAGGAAGATAAGCCGGAAATGGCAAACGCCGAAAAACAATACACAATTATTTTTTTCCAAATCATAAATGCAAACCTCCGCTGTCGGTCCGGGCATCAGCCCCCTGCGCCCACTCGATGATGGGCGAACTTTTCGCAGCTAATCCTTTCCCGGCCATAACACCGACGACAGAGACTGTGCCCAAAATACATGCCACAACCACACAGGCCGCAGTGAACGCCGGTTGTTCCGCAAACCGCCTGAAATCAAATATTTCCCGCAGACGCTCCCAAACTGACCCGCTATTTTCAGATGATGCATGCACTTTCGACCAGAACCGCATTTTAAAATCCTGCGAAAGATTGACAGATTCCATCAAACCCAGCGCATCCGACAAATCAGAGTGAGCCCGCGCCATATCACCGCACTCCATGCAGGACAACAAGTGCAATCTCACCTGTTCCGCGCGCACGGAATCCAGATGTTTGTCCAGAAATTCTGAGAGCAGCTGTTTAACCTCGCGGCAATTCATCTATTTTCGCCTCCTACCCATCTATACACCATCGCTTCAAAAAAGTTGCGGTCTATTTGTTCAGCGTCGCTCGTAAACAGTTGATTAAAGATTCTTTCGCGCGAAAAATGAGCGACTTTACCGACGATACAGACACATCCAGCACAGACGCAATTTCTTCGTAAGACAGTTCCTCAAAGCGCGACAGAATAATGGCTGACCGCTGTGATTCCGGCAGGGACACAAGCGCGGACCAGACCTTTTCACGTTCGGCCTGTTTTTCAAGGATTTGGTCCGGACGAAGCTGAGAATGGTCTGCAATGCGGTCTGCCGCAGATTCGTCACCTGAGAGGGAAACGGCATCCAGCGACTCTTTCGGATGACGTTTCAAATAGCGGAGTTTGTTATAGGCGAGCCGCAAGGCAATGGAATAGAGCCACGGACGGAACGCGCGTGAGGGATCAAAGCTGCGCTTTTCCCTGTAGACGCGAAGCAATGTTTCCTGCGCTATTTCTTCGGCCTCTTCGCGCGACCGCAAGAACTTGTACGCAAAGTTCACCAGCCGCGCGGAATACCGTTCAAACAGCGCGCGAAA
>CAYHWZ010000426.1:0-1803 GCA_964359975.1 uncultured Elusimicrobia bacterium
AATACGAATGAGAAAGGTCTTGGACCAGGACGGCAGGCAAATTATCTTGCGGCAATCATTATCCCCAACAGGAGCGGTAAATAGATGACAGTGGCAAGAAAAAGACGGCGAGCATTCTGCAGGCAAGGCCCGCGTTTGAACTGAACAACAAAGTAAATCAGTCCCGCGCCCAGCATCAACGACCCAACCAGATACCAGATTCCCGATATACCCGCGATGTAAGGACTGGTCCCGGCCGCCACCAGTGCCATTGCCGTTGCCAGAGCCATGTTCGCAGTGATGTTACCGGACTCATCCGGCACAGGCAGCATATTGAACCCGGCCCGCCCATAATCAGCACGGTAAAGCCATCCCAGAGCCAGTAAATGCGGCATCTGCCACAGGAAAAGTATTGCAAAAAGCGTCATCCCGCGCGAATCAACCGTAGCTGCGCCCGCCGACCACCCGATCAGCGGCGGCAAAGCTCCGCTCACAGCTCCCACCGCAGTGCACAGCGGCGAAACTTTTTTCAGCGGTGTATAAAGCGTCAGATAAACCGCCAGACTGCACGCTGCTAAAAAACCGGATAGCATGTTCACCTTCAGGCAAAGATGCACCGCGCCAAACGACGCAATCATCGCGCCAAACAAAAACGCCTGCCCAGGAGTAATCCGCCCGTCGGGAAGCGGCCTGCTCCGTGTCCGTTCCATCACCGAATCCGATTCCATTTCCAAAAGCATGTTCAGCGCGCCAGCCCCGCCTGCCACCATCGCCGTGCCCGCCAAAAGATGGAATGCCGTTACCCAACTGAACCGCGCCGTTTCCGGCAGAGCCAATATATATCCTGTGATTGTGGAAACCAGAATGGAAAAAACAATTCCGGGTTTGGTTAAAGAAAAGAAGTCCGCAAGATTACCTGCAGTGCGTGTCCGGACAGCGGCAGCGGCAGTTGATTCAGGAGACATGAGTAGCAGACCCTTCACCACGGGACTGCTTTTGCCGGATATGATAAAAGACCGCGCCCCCGATAGCCAAAAACAGTATCAACGGAAGCATCATCAACAGCAGTATCCCCCAATAGAACCCGCGCGAAAGATCCGAATTTTCACCGCCGAAACAGACCGCACAACTCCACACCCGCCCTGCATTCAGCAGCAGACTCAATGCAAAAATCCGCGCCGCGCTCTTTGGGTTCAGCAGACTCATTTCAGCGCATTCCGATATCCGGCATGACCAGAAACAGCAGCACCAGCACAAAAAACAGCGCCGCTCCCATCAACGCGCGGATCAGCATTTTTTCAAATTTAAGGTGCATGAAAAAAGACGCAATGAGCGTCACCTTCACCGACGCAATCACAAGCGCTATCGAAATATTTCCTGCCCGCCCCAAATCCATAAAAGCCACACCCACCGTAGCCGCAGTCAACACAGCCAGCGCGCCGAAAACCGCCAGATACGTCTTTACCATAGAATGATGTTCAGTATTGTTCATAAGAGATAGAAGATGGGAAACAGTATCACCCATACCAGGTCCACAAAGTGCCAGTAAAGACCCGCATATTCCACCCGCGCACAGTTGTCCGCCGAGTACCGCCCTTTCAGCGCCATCACCAGAATATAAGCGTTGAACACAATCCCGCCAATCACATGCAGTCCATGCAGTCCGGTCAGCGTAAAGTAGAAAGACCCGAACAACCCGCTCGAAATCGTAATCCCTTCATGCCACTTGTGCGGATACTCGTACGACTTGATTGCCAGGAAACAGAAAGAAAGTGCAATCGTCGCAATCATCCGCAATTACCTACTCGTTGAATATCGGTTAAC
>CAYHWZ010000427.1:0-1796 GCA_964359975.1 uncultured Elusimicrobia bacterium
GACGGCCTTCCGCGTCAGGCACACATTCTTTCCGCGCCTTGTTCCAGTCGAACCGTTCACTGGAAAAACCGGGTTTCACTTCAAAGAATATCACTTTCCCCCGCGCCAGTTTCCGCGTGCCGACTGCCAGATAGTTGGCAAACTCGTCCGGCGTCAGCATGGATGCCACGAGCGCTTCCATCGGATACGCCAGACAATAGAGATGATAGTTCACCGGAGCTTGATCTTTGAATAAAGAGACTTTTTGCAGGGCAGGCGCCACTTCGGCAGACAAGGCGGGCACGGGGATAGTTTTCCATTCCTCGGTTGATTCTCCGACTGCGGAATCAGCCGGCACAGTGCTTTCCCTCTGCGAATAAATCACAGACCCGACCACAAGAACAGAGAACACGGCAATCGCTATCCACACCCCGGGATACGACAGATCATACTTCACCATGATCGGCGCGGCGAGCAGCGACACCAGATTGATCACTTTGATCATGGGATTCAGCGCCGGACCGGAAGTGTCTTTCAGAGGGTCGCCGACCGTGTCGCCCACGACAGCGGCCTTATGCGCTTCCGAACCTTTACCGCCATAGAGACCGTCTTCAATCAATTTTTTCGCGTTGTCCCACGCTCCGCCGGCAGTGGACATAAAGACAGCCAGCAGTTGCCCTGAAATAATCACGCCGCAGAGAAACCCGCCCAGCGCTTCCACGCGCAGAATCAGCCCGACAATCAGCGGCGTGAGAATTGCAATCAACGACAGACCGAGCAGTTCCTTTTGCGCGGCAAGAGTGCAGATACTCACAGCCCTTTCGTAGTCCGGCAAAACTTTTCCCTCCATCAAACCCGGTATGCGGAACTGGCGGCGGACTTCCTGCACAATCAACGAAGCTGCGCGCGTGACCGCATTGATGCACAAAGCGGAAAACAGCCATGGCACCGCGCCGCCGATTAAAATACCGATGAACACCGTCGGATAGGAAATCCTGATGCCTGTAGCCAGCAGACGTAAAGATTCTGCCACTCCCATCTGTTCCTGCACAGACGTCACGTCCGTAATATAAGAACCGAAAAGCGAAACCGCGGCAATCACCGCTGACCCGATAGCCACACCTTTGGTAATGGCTTTGGTCGTGTTGCCCACCGCGTCGAGGTCTGCCATGATTTGACGGGCCTTAGGTTCGAGACCGGCCATTTCGCCGATTCCGTTCGCATTATCCGCGATAGGACCGAACGAGTCCATCGCCACATTGTTGCCGGTCAAAGTGAGCATACCGATACCTGTCATGGCAATCCCGTAGAGCACATAGACGACCGGCTGACCATGATAAATGAACACAGCCGCGCCGATTGTGGCCGCGATGATCAGAGTGATCCAGACCGTGGATTCGTACCCCACGCCGAGCCCGCGCAGTATGAGCGTAGCCGACCCGGTGCGCGACGCCCGCGCAATACTTTTCACAGGATTGTAATGCGTATCGGTAAAATACTTGGTCACTTCGTCCAGCACAATGGCGAGTATGATACCGGCAAATACCGAGAAAAACGCGCGCCACTCGTGCATATAAAAATGCGCCAGCAGAAAGAACGCCACCACGGAAATCGCGGCGGAAGTGTAAAATCCGCGGTTGATCAAAGACATGGCATCGCCGCGCTCGTCGTTATCTTTGCCTTTGACCACATACGTACCGATGATGGATGAGAGCACACCCACGCCGCGCACAAGCAGCGGGAAGATAATCCATTTCAGCTCGTGCGTGATGCCGACGAGCACCAGACCGAGTATCAGACCGGAAACAATGGTCACT
>CAYHWZ010000428.1:0-1793 GCA_964359975.1 uncultured Elusimicrobia bacterium
TCCACCGCCGGGTCGGATGCGGATGCTCGGCGCGCGGCACGGAGCGCAATATGTTTTTGCGCGCGTTCCAGTATTTCATTTTTTGTCACAAGTTTGTCGCGGGACCAGTCGTTGGAGTTGCCCACGTCCATGTATTCAATGAACCGGAGCGCGAGTTTGTTTTCGCGCGCGTAGTCAATGAGTGTCGGGATTTCGTCCTCGTTAAAACCGCGTATGACCACTGCGTTCAGCTTAAGAGGCGACAGCCCTGCCTTTTGCGCGGCGCGGATACCGTCGAGTACGCGGCGGAGTTCACCGCCCTGGGTTATTTTTTTGAATTTGGCAGGGTTCAGCGAGTCGAGACTCACGTTGATGCGGTGAAGACCTGCGGATTTCAGCGCGCGCGCTTTGTCCGCCAGCAGGAGTCCGTTGGTAGTGAGCGATATATCTTTTATCTGCGGTATGGCCGCGATCTGCTGAACAAGATTTTCCAGATTTTTGCGCAGGAGCGGTTCTCCGCCGGTGAGACGCACCTCTTCCGCGCCGAGCGAAACAAAAATAGTGACAAGCCGCGCAATCTCTTCATACCGGAGCACTTCTTTCCGGTCCATCCAGGAATATTCGGACAGCGGCATACAGTAAGTGCAGCGCAGATTGCACCGGTCCGTCACGGAAATGCGCAGATCGCGTATAGCGCGCCGCATGCTGTCCCGCACCTGCCGGAGTTTTGGGGGCATGACTACATTATATCAAATGCGGTCGGTGCGGGAGGGTGTGGGTGTGTCCAATCCCGCACCAAACTACAACTGTTATATCTGCAGGAGTTCTTGAGAGCGCTTATCGCGGGCGTCTTTTACCAGGTCGGCAAAGGACGAATCGCGGGAAATCATGTGGTTGAATTCTTGTTTTGAAAGCAGAAAGCAGGAGGTGTCTTCTGCGGCCTCAACGGTCGCTTTCCGCTTTTCGTTTCTGAGTAAAGACATCTCGCCGAAAAAATCTTCCGGGACGAGTGTTCCCACCTGCACTTTACGGAACGGGAACTTCTTGACTAAAACATTCACTTTTCCCCGGTAAATAATGAAGAATGAAGTTCCCTCGTCGCCCTGATTCACAATGCAATCGCCTTTGGCATAATTACGTTTCTGCATGGACCCTATCAGAAAATCCTTTTCAGTCTGCGGCAAACCGGAAAATACATACACTTTTGCAAAAACTGCGGCAAGCCAGACCCTCTCTTTTTCTTCCATGCTTTTAGCTTAACACAAAAGTTTACCGCAATCAAGAGGCCTGCGGACATCCAAAACCTCGGATAACAGTTATGTTCCCGCTCCTATCAGGTCACACCAATCTGTCGATACATGGCGCTTGGCAGATTTTCTAGGCGGACAGGTACTTATTGCAACGCCACGGGATTGCCTGCCAATTTTATGGATAGCGGCCTATTTCAGATGCTTAAAACTCCGCCCTCATTCGTGAGCGCTTCGGCGTGGCTAACCAGAATACTTCAGATGGTTGCGTGGACCGAGACGAGCGAGGCCGCAGCTTTTTCGACGAAAAAAGCGAGAGCGTAGCGTTGACTACGATCGAACTTTTTAAGGACAAAAAAGTCCGGCATCAATCGTCGAATCCCGCAATCCATCTGAAATATTCGGGCTAATCCAGGAATATTTTGTGACCGGCATGAAATAGGCACGGCAATTGCCGCGGGCTGTGACAGAGACGCGCAGGTCGCGGATGGAGCGGCGTTGCTTGCGGATTCCGCCGTGGTTTTTGACAGTAAAGATTACTGGGTAATTGTGAAGATATTCAAAACA
>CAYHWZ010000429.1:0-1787 GCA_964359975.1 uncultured Elusimicrobia bacterium
CCTTTTTTTTGCGACAGGTGGGTACGCGGGGTTTGCGGCTGCGTGGTTTGCTGATTTAGCGAGGAAATTCCGCTCTGTTTCGATACGGGAACGGTGGACGGGCGGGGGGTTTGTGGGGAGTGTGATGGGGATGGGGATGGCTGCAGGCGGGTTTCCGTGCAGCGGGACTGTGGGCGCAGGGGTTTTGATTTTGCTTTCGGTGTTTTCGGTTTATTTCTGCGGGAGGGCGGAAAGTGTGCTGCAGGTGAAGGATGATCCGAGAATAATTTTGGATGAGATTTTGGGGTACCTTTTTTCTGTCAGTTTTCTGACTGTGGGTTCTTTGCAGGGGAATTGGACGGTTTTGCTGGCGGGTTTTGTGTTGTTCCGGGTGTTCGATGTACTGAAAGTTCCGTGGCCGGGAGCGCAGAAGATACGGGGCGGTATGGGGGTAGTGCTGGACGATGTGCTGGCGGGAATAACGGCTAATCTTGTGATTCGGTTTGCGGTGCTGCCGTTCATTAAATGAACATTTTCCGGTTCATTATGCGGCGGAATTTTGTGTGGGCGCTGGCGGCGTTTTTGATTGCAGGCGGATGTGTGAAGAATCCCGTTACGGGTAAACGTGAATTTCACATGCTTTCCGAGGGCGGGGAAGTGAGTCTGGGACAGGAATCCAAAAAGCAGATAATTAAAGAGTATGGTTTGTATGTGAATCCGCAGGTGCAGGCCTACATAAACGAAGTCGGTCAGAAGATTGTTTTGGTCTGCGATAGAAGAGAGATCAACTACGAGTTTGTCGTGCTGGATACGCCTTTGGTGAACGCGTTTGCGGTGCCGGGTGTGGTGTTTTTGACGCGGGGGATTCTTGAGTTGATTGACGATGAATCCGAGTTGGCGCAGGTAATCGGCCATGAAGTGGGGCATGTGACCGGATTTCATGCGGTGAAGATTATTCAGAAAGCGTTTGGGTATCAGTTCCTGTCGATTTTTGCAACGGCAGCGGTGGCGATTTACGGGCCCAGGGCTGATGATCCGCGCGCGTATGCTGTGGTGAACCAGGCGACGAATCTGGTGGCGGCGGGATTTTTGAACGGGTACGGGCGCGACTATGAGTTGGAAGCGGACCGGTCGGGTCTGAGATACGCGGCGATGGCCGGTTATGACCAGGAGGCGATGTCTTCTTTTTTTAAGAGGATGCAGTCGCTGGGTGAAGAGGAAGCAACGGGAATCGGGATTTTTTTGCGCACTCACCCGCCTACTTCGGACCGTATAAAGCAGGTCCGGAAAATGCTATCCACCGACGATGAAGATCTCCGCAAATGGCGGAAAAGGGACAAGTCGTACCGGCTGGACAGCAAGCTGGCGAAAATGATCCATTCTACAAGCACGGTTTA
The DNA here is from genome assembly GCA_964359975.1 of uncultured Elusimicrobia bacterium. GTDB lineage: Bacteria > Elusimicrobiota > Elusimicrobia > 2-02-FULL-39-32 > 2-02-FULL-39-32 > CAYHWZ01. Next base: position 1,377 of record CAYHWZ010000429.1, read on the forward strand.
TTCGGATGATTTTACACGGTATCAGGATGTGGTGCGCAATCTGGACCGGTCGGGGGCGGACCAGAACGGAAAGATAACCGGACTGTTGTACGAAAACAGCGGGCTGGGAGTTTCGCTGGAAGTGCCGAAAGGATGGCGTCTGGAAAATACTTACGGGAAATCGTTGGTGAGGTTTTTCAGTCCGGACGGTAAATCGCAGGGTGAACTGCAGATGCGGAAACTGTCCCTGGACCCGGCGCTGAACAGTGCGGATGCGGGCGCTGTGGCAGGTGCGGTTACTTCCACGCAAACGTTGTCGAGCAAGGATTGGGCGGAAGCTGCGGAACCCGGACTGAAGATGGAAAAGCGTACAGGGCGCGAGGTGGTTTATCCTGTGGGCGCGTCTTATGTCGGGACTTACCGCGGGACGGA
>CAYHWZ010000430.1:0-1783 GCA_964359975.1 uncultured Elusimicrobia bacterium
CTTTTTCTCGACCATCTGCTCGACTTTGGTGACAAGTTCCCCCTCGGCTTTGAAAACGCCGACCACGGGCAGGTCAACAGTGCCGCTGGGCCCGACGACTCTCTCGGCGGAAAATTCCTTGACCGGCGTTACGTTCACTTCCAGTATATCGCCGGTGAGTATCATGGAACCGGTGTTGGACTCGAATGCTCCTGTGGACGGTGCGGGAGGTTCGGGTTCGGAGACAAAGGCCTCTTCGGGTGTGAGCATTGTGGGCGCAAGCACAGGCGTTTCAGTGAGAGCCGGAGTTTCGGTGGTCTGAGCTGCGGGCGCGGCTCTTTTGGAAATATCGAGCGTGAGCTGACCATCGGTTTCAGTGAACTGATATTCTCTGTCGGCTCTCAGCGAAACTGCTACCTGCACGGTAGGCGGGTTGGCGGAAACTGTTTTGGCCTGGACTTGACGGACCATGCCGCTTTTCAGATTGAACGCACGCGATTTGGGTTTGAGTTTGTCCACGGCGTTATAAATGTAGAGCACGAGCACAGGCGGCTGTTTTTTGCGCGGGTCGCGGTTCAGTATTTCCTTGAACTCTTTTTTGCCGGAAATATCGAATGTCACGCGCGTGCTGTCCTGTGTTTCCGACACGAGGATTTTGCTGAGGACAGAGCGCGGCTCTTTTCTGGAAACTTTGGGCGCGGGTTCGTCTGCCGGCGGTGTCACGCTTGCCGGTTTCGGGACCGGGGGCACAGGCGGCGCGGGCTTTTCGCCGGACTGTTTGAGTTTGGCAGTGGTCCACTGGTCAATTTCTGCGTACAAATCGCTGAGGTCGAATTCCGCAGCCGAGTATTTTTTGCGCAAACGGTCGAGGATGTAGAGACGGTCGTTGGGACCGAGGTTGCCGCTTTTGGCTGTGCGTTTGTAATAATTCATGTCATGGCGGAATGTTTTGTCCGTCAGGACAGGTTCGGCCGCGTGCAGGGTGAAAGCAAATAGTGCAGCGCAGAACAGTCCGTACAGAAACCGCGCGTGAAAGTGTCTCATTTAACCGTGATGATGGAACTAGGTATCCGCTGTCCGGCGCTTTTGGACTTGCGGTTGGATGGGTCCCGGATGAGCCGACCGTCCACGACGAAATTGTACGCGTATTCGCCGGGTTCAAGCTGGAGAGAGAGGGTCCAGGTATGGGTCTTGGACTTGGTCATGGGTTCGGGGTCCCAGTCATTGAAATCACCGACGACAGAAACTGTTTTTGGAATGGAATCGCGGTACTGGAACAGGATGTTTTTGTGCACTGATTTTTTTGGTTTCGGCGCAGGTTTTGCGGCTGTTTTGGCCGCGGGTTTTTTTACGGTCTCCGCTTTTTTAGTTTCGGGAACAGACTGAGTTTTTGCCGGTTCCACAGCGCTCACTCTGGAAGTTTCAGGCGGTTTGACCGGCTCATTTTTCTGCGCATTCTCTGCAGCGGCGGGCGTTTTTTCCGCCGGAACAGGAGCTGCTGCCGGAGCAGGACTTTGGAACAGATGTTTTTGCACACGCTGCCAGACTTTGAATCCGGAAAATACCATCATTATGAGGGACATCGAAAGCAGTCCCATCATCATTCCGCGGTTCATGCGGGGCAGGAGGTCACTTATCTTCGACATTGGTCATGGCCAGAAGGACTTTGTACATTTTTTCCACTTTCGACGAAAGCAGGGCGATCTGCGGGTTGTCGGACGCGGACGGTCCGGACTTCAATGAATGCACCACGGCGCGCAGTTCGCTGGCGATTTCGTCGCGGTCCAGAGTGGCTGTCTGCTCG
>CAYHWZ010000431.1:0-1777 GCA_964359975.1 uncultured Elusimicrobia bacterium
ATTGTTTACGCGTTGATATAATTGACTTTGGAATCTTCAAATATGCCCCGGCACAGCCATTTCAAAATGTGGTAGTAAGTGAGGTCGATTTCCGGCGAAGGCGCGGAACCGGACTTGGATGCAAGTGTAAGCGCGGAATCTTTTTCGTCCACTGTCAACGAGAATCCTGCGCCTTCGAAAGTTGCGGGTCCGGTCTTGCTGGTCTGCAGGAAATATTCTTGTCCCTCGAACCGTCCCCACACGCTGTATCCGCCGTCTGCGCGTTCGAGGTAAAATCCGTCGTAATTTTTGAGCTGTTTCCATGTTTCCAGACTGCCGAAGAATCGCGGTTTCATCACGTACGGACCGCCGTCTTCCGGGCAGAACACGTCGCAGTTGCCGCACTCGTTGCAAAAATCGGAGAAGTTGGCGATCTGGTGTTTCTTGTTGAAGATCAGTTTGGAAATTTGCGTCTGGGACCACTTGCCGTTTCCCCATTTCGCGCGCGTGACCGGGATTTCGGTTTGCGGGAGCGTGTAGGTGAAATTGGCGTTGTTGGGACAGACCGGCACGCACTTGTCGCAGGTGACACAGTTGAACAGGGAAAGTTTGGTGCCGACTTTCTTGGGCGCGGCGAGATTTTCCTTTTGGGAGTAACGGGCTTCGGTGGTGAGTTTCGGCACAAGCACGCGGGCATTCAGGAGCGCGGCTTTCTGAGTCCATTGACGGTAAAATTGCGCAGGCCAGTCAGTCGGGAGTTTATGTTTTTTCGCAAAATCTGTTACGGATGAGTCGAGACGGCTGCCGTTGTCGAGTGCGTCTCCGAGCGCCTGTACGGCTGCGGACTGAACGGATTTGTCCAGAGATGCCGCGCATTCTTTGAGAGCCGCTGCGCCCTGCCCGTGCGAACGGAGAATGAAATCGCCGATGCTTGCGGCCTTGACCGAATCCATTTTCTTGTTGAGTTCTTCGAAGTATCCGGCCTGGCGCTGGTACCCGCCGGTCTTGAGCCAGTCGCTGCACACGGTTACGGGCGCAAGACCCAGCGACACTGCGTCGGAAAAATTGAACCTGTCCACGCCCGCGGCAAACGAAATGCCCATGTCCGGACCGAACTGTTCCCGCCATTTCAGCACAAGGTTCATGGCCAGTACATGTAGCGGCGTGCCGGAAAGGTACATGAGTTTTTCCGAGTTGGGAAAGAAATTGCGGTGGTTCTTCACAATGAGCGTGTTGGAAAATTTCGCGCCGAAACTGAGCCCCAGCGAATCCGCAGTCTTCTTCAGCCGGCCGGCCATGTCCACGGCCTGGGTCCACTGCGTGTCCTTGTCGAATGCTTCGTCGGGTATCTGGATATCCCGGTAACCCATGACGTCGTTGAACAAACGCCGCGTCTCGGTTTTGCCGAGGAGCACGGGATTCAGTTTGACGATACAGTTGAGCCGGTTGCTGCGCAGGAGATAATCAATGATTTTTTCAATTTCGTCCGGCGGGCATCCGTGGAAAGTGGACAGCGTGAGCGTGTCGGAAATTTTCGGGTCAAAGTCCAGGTCGCGGAATTGTTTGTATTCGTCCGGGATTTCTTTGCGGAACTGGTCGATGACCGATGTAGCGTCCTTGATCAGGCGCACATATTCCTGGATTTTCGGAGTGGTGATACCTTTCAAATCGTATCCCAGACTCATGTCAAAGATGCACTTGTCGAATCCGGGCGCGAGCTGGAGTTTGCCGCTGGCCGTGAGGATACGGACTAGCATGGCGCCTTTGACATATTCTTCGAGCGACTGGCGGATGCGGA
>CAYHWZ010000432.1:0-1774 GCA_964359975.1 uncultured Elusimicrobia bacterium
CCGTGTTTCGACGGGGTTGTCTTTTGCGGCTGAAATATTCCTACTTTACTCCTGTTTATCGACCAAAGACCTGGCTGTCGAGAGCCGGTGGGTCATGCAGGCTGTGGAATCGAAAGACCTTCCACTCGCCCGCCAAAAACTTTCCTGGATTGTCGGCAGGGATACTGACCGATTGGATGAAAAGGAAATCGTCCGCGGAACTGTGGAGACTGTGGCGGAGAATACAGTGGATGGAATTGTGTCACCGCTATTTTTTGCGGTTTTGGGTGGAGCGCCGCTGGCAATCGCGTACAAGACTATCAACACGCTTGACTCTATGATCGGGCATCAGGATGAGGAGTATATCCGGTTTGGGAGGACCGCAGCATATATTGATACTTTGGCGAACTGGATTCCTGCAAGGTTGGCCGGGCTGTTATTTCCATTGGCCGCCGGGCTACTCGGTTTTTCACTGAAAGAATCTTATCGAGCGGCTTGGAAAGAAGGTTCTGAAACTTCTGTGCCCAACACCGGAATCCCCGAGGGTGCGATGGCCGGCGCGCTTGGAGTCCAGCTTGGAGGACTGAATTTTTATAGAGGACAACCTGTCTCGACGCCTCATTTGGGTCGCCCCGATCGTCCTCTTTTTCCCGCAACCATTGCTGAAGCTATTCGAGTCATGTACGCTTCGTCCATTTTGTTTTTTTTGCTGGTCGTTGCCGTTAGATACGGGATGGAGAAATATCTGTTATGAACCGGCCCAGGATTGTGATTGCGGGTACGCAGAGCGGAGCTGGAAAAACATCCGTCTCTTTAGCGCTCATGGCTTCACTGACTCGCGCCGGTCATAGAGTCCAGGCATTTAAGGTGGGCCCGGACTATATTGACCCCAGCTATCACAAGGTCGCAACGGGACGCCCATCGCATAATCTGGATTCCTGGCTTTTGTCAAAGGAGACCGTCCAGTGGCTGTTTCAGGAAAAGTCTCAGGGTGCAGATATTTCCATCATTGAAGGTGTCATGGGTCTCTACGATGGGTTCAGCAGTACCGACGAAACTTCCAGTACCGCGCAAATTGCAAAACTTCTGGATGCGCCCGTTGTCCTTGTTATCGACGCGCATGGCATGTCCCGTTCAGTCGCGGCCATGGTGAAAGGGTATCAGCAATTTGACCGGGAATTAAAGTTCAGCGGTGTGATTTTGAACAAGGTCGGCAGTGCCCGTCATTTTGATCTTCTCAAAGAAGCGATTGAACATTATACGAATGTTCCGGTTTTGGGCGCTATTTTTAAGGATCCGAAAGCTCAGATACCCGAACGCCATCTTGGGTTGATGACAGCAGGAGAAAACAAAGATTTGGCAGTCTGCCTGGAGTCTTTGGCAGAACTCGCCGGGAACCGTTCAGGAGACCAGCGGTACGGTTTGGATTTGGAACAAATCATGAGAATTGCCAAAAAGTCACCATCCCTTACAGAGGTTTCGAATGTCAACAGTTCTGTTGTTCAGACTTGTAATGTCAAGATCGGAATAGCGCTCGATAAGGCGTTCAGTTTTTATTATCAGGCCAACCTCGATCTGTTGAAGGCGTACGGCGCGGAGTTGGTGCCGTTTAGCCCTTTATCGGATCGGATGATTCCAGAAGGCGTGGGCTCCTTGTATTTTGGCGGTGGATTTCCCGAAGTCTATGCTGAGGAATTAGAGGCGAACGCAGCGCTCAGGTCGCAAATAAAGGAAGCGGTTGAGAGGGGGCTTCCTGTTTACGCCGAGTGCGGAGGACTCATGTATTTATCGGACA
>CAYHWZ010000433.1:0-1753 GCA_964359975.1 uncultured Elusimicrobia bacterium
GCACGGCAAGACGCACCTTGTCGTTCCAAAGCTGAAGCTGTACCGACAACCAGTTCATCCAGTTTTCAAGCATTGAACTGCTTTTCACATCTTCCCTGTCAAAGACAACAACCATCCCGGGATCCGGAATATCCTCATCCCCATATTTTGAAACATCCGCCAGGATACGTTCCGCCGGACTGCTTTTTTCCTCAATATCCGGACCATCCAGACCAGGCAAATCAAGGGAAGGAAGAATCTGATTACCGGCGGAAAATGTCCCGACCGCAGCATTCCTGCGTCTCGTCAATCGCAATCTCTGTTCAGGAGTCAGGTTCACCCACAGTTTGCCCTTGTCAGTGACAACCACGATACTCAACATTATCATTCCAAGAATATACGCCGCGGAATTTTCCTCAAAATATGAAAGTACCAGACCAGCCACAGCAACAGCGTGAGCCGCAATCACTGCCGCATAAACCGGCACAAACGGTATCGGCATATCACGCGACAAACGACCAGATTTCACCATGACTCAGATTGCGAGTTTGACAGAATCAGAAAAAACCGCTGCAGCTATCCCAATCATCACAACCGCAAAAGCCGCGGTCCTTTCCGCAGCCAGGAACAGGACAGTTCCGGAAATCACCACCAGCGTGCTGACAACCGACCCCGCCCGCGCTGCTGCGTACGGGTCCCTGCGGACATGTTCCATCACTCCGGCTTGAGAAGTGTCCACGCAGAAAATAACCTTCAGCATACCCAGTAAAAGCCGCGCTGAATAAAACGCCAGATTTGTCAGCACCATTTCATCCGACGACATCACTGAAGTCAAATTGAAAATCATTGCAGTCAGAAAAGCAAAAAATGTCAGCGCCCAGCTCAACATATACACCCGCGCCTTTATCTGCGCCCGCTTTCGCTGAGCATCCGTATTCGCAACCACGCCGCTCAAAAGCCCCATCTCAGAAACATCCCGCGCAAACCGGGAGGAACTGTTCAGCGCGCCCTTTTCTTCCTCCTGAAGTGAACTCAATCCGGAAAGCAAAGACGGCGGAGTCTGCCCGGCCTGTTTGAGTTCAAGCCCCAACACACTCGAACTCACCAGCGACGGCAGCAGCCCCCGGTCCGAAAAATCCGCATTCCCCGCCCCGATTGAAAAACTCATCGGGCTTTGACGCATCATGTTGACCCGCTCGCCGGCGCGCACAAACTCCATCATTGTTTCCGCGCCCGGTTTCTGCTCCCGATTTTTCGCAACCCAGAAAAACGAACCGTCTTTTTCAAAAGGACCCTCCAGAATCAGACGATATTTTAAAAAATCTAAAAACCTCTGCTGCAGAGGATTCCCGTCACGTTTTTGTTCGTATTCAGCCACTATCTCCGCCCACCGATCTCTCCACCCTGCCAGTTCACTGCTTTGAAAATTCCCTGCGCGCGATTCATTGCTTTGCGGAAACTGAAAATTGCCGACCGCATTGTTATTTTCGCTCAAATCAATCCGCGGCTCGATCACGCAATAAGAATACCCTTTCCCCCGCAAAAGATTCACAATGCCCGGAGTGTGAAAACCGCCCGCAATAAAAACCGCCGTCTTCTCACCGGAAAGACCGCGCATCAACGACGATACCATGATTGCGTCCCGTTGTTTTGCCAGACGATAATACGATTCCTGCAAATTCCGCATCCGCCGCTCGCTTGCATTGCCAGCCGTCTGACGGGGTTGCACAGTTCCATTTTCCATACCCGACACAACTCCGCTCATTTCAAAAAG
>CAYHWZ010000434.1:0-1743 GCA_964359975.1 uncultured Elusimicrobia bacterium
CGACCTGCTCCCGGGTCAATACCAGCGGCAGAAGGTCGGGTTCCGGGAAATAACGGTAATCGTGGGCCTGTTCTTTTGAGCGCATGGGGCGCGACTCTTTGCGGTCCGCGTCCCACAGACGGGTTTCCTGCACGATGCGTTCGCCGGAACCGGTCGCTTCGATCTGACGCGCAGTTTCGTATTCAATCGCGTCCTGCACGCCGCGGAACGAGTTCATGTTCTTCAATTCGACTCGCGAGTTGAGAATGTCGCTACCTTTGGGACGGATGGAAACGTTCGCGTCACAGCGCATGGAACCTTTTTCCATATCGCAGTCGGACACATCGAGATATTGCAGGATTTGTTTCAGCGCGCTGAGATAGTTGTACGCTTCCTCCGACGTGCGCAGGTCCGGTTCGGAAACGATTTCCATCAGCGGTATGCCGGTGCGGTTAAGGTCCACGAGAGAGTAGTCGAGTTCGCGCGAACCCACGGAATGAATCAGTTTGCCCGCGTCTTCTTCGAGATGGATGCGCATGATGCGGATTTTTTTCGGAGCGGATCCGTCCGCCGAGGGCAGTTCCAACTTTCCATGTTCTGACAGCGGTTTTTCGAATTGCGAAATCTGGTAATTTTTCGGCAGGTCAGGATAAAAATATTGTTTGCGCGCGAAGATGGATTCGAGACGCACTTCGCAATTCAGCGCGAGCGCGGTTTTTACGAGCGATTCCGCGGCGCGTCTGTTGAGCACGGGCAACACGCCCGGATACCCGCAACAGACTTCGCAGATGTTGGTGTTCGGCATAGCGCCGAATCCTGTGGGACACCCGCAGAAAAGTTTACTTTCGGTCTTGACCTGGACGTGTACTTCCAGGCCGATAACGCTTTCGTATTCAGTCATTTTAGCTCAAATTGCTCCAGTCATGCCAATTATGCTATATTTAGAAACCACAATGCAAGAGCGCAGAAAACCTTTTAAAGATAAAGTGGCGTTTGTCAGCGGCGGCACGCGCGGGATAGGGTTTGCCATCGCCGAGAAACTGGCCCGCAACGGCGCGCATCTGGTCATCAGTTACCTGCGCAGCCGGTCGGATGCAGAAAAGGCCCGCGAAAAACTTTCCGCGTTCCACACCCGCGTGCACTTTGTCCGCGCCAATATGGGCAACAAGGAACATATCGCTTCCATTTTTCAAACCATCCGCAGTGAGTTCAAACATCTGGACATTATCGTGCACAATGCCGCAACCGGCGACATCAAACCTGTGCTCGAACTGGCCGAGGACGAATGGCAGAGAGCGCTCGACATCAATGCCAAGTCGCTCCTTCTCTGCGCTCAGCTCGGTGTACCGCTCATGCACGGCAGGAAGGGAAAAATTGTTTCCATCTCCAGTCACGGTTCCCAGCGTTGTCTGCCTGACTATGCCGCTGTCGGCGTGGCCAAAGCCGCGGTGGAGGCGCTTACCCGGTATCTTGCGGTGGAACTGGCCCCGCTGAACATTTCCGTCAATGCGGTCATGGCCGGCACCACCATCACACAGTCTTTGAAAGGCATCCCGCGCCACGAGGAAATGGTGCGTTTTTCCAAAGCGCGCACACCTGCAGGACGGTTGGGAGAACCGGAAGACATCGCGGACGTGGCCGCGTTTTTGTGTTCGGATGAGGCCAGATGGATTGCGGGCCAGACGATTATTGCAGACGGCGGTTACTCGTTGATGGCGTGACGGATTTTCAACTCGTCAAGCAGTTCGTGGTCTGATAGATACC
>CAYHWZ010000435.1:0-1738 GCA_964359975.1 uncultured Elusimicrobia bacterium
GGCTGAGGCAGGTCTCGGCAGCCAACAAAATCATCAAGATAGACGGGTCCAGCACGGTGTTTCCCATCACGGAAGCTGTGGCTGAAGAGTTTCAAAACGCCAACAAAGGCGCGGTGAAAGTCACGGTCGGGATTTCCGGCACAGGCGGCGGGTTCAAAAAGCTTTGCCGGGGCGAAATCGACATTTCCGATGCGTCGCGTCCGATTCTGTTAAAAGAAATCAAGGACTGCGAAGCAAACGATATCCGCTACTACGAACTGCCTATCGCGTTCGACGCGCTCACTGTGGTAGTCAATCCGCAGAACACGTGGGCCGCTGAAATGACAACGAAGGAACTGAAAATGCTCTGGGAGCCCGCGGCTCAGGGTAAAGTAATGAAGTGGAGCGATGTGCGTGAAGGATGGCCGGCTGAAAAGATCAAGCTGTACGGTCCGGGCGCGGATTCGGGTACGTTCGACTATTTCACTGAAGCGATCGTGGGCAAGGCAAAGTCGAGCCGGGGCGATTTTACTGCGAGCGAAGACGACAATGTGCTGGTGCAGGGCGTGGCCAATGACAAAAATGCGCTGGGGTATTTTGGGTTCGCCTACTATGACACTCACAAGGACACGCTGAAAGCTGTGGCTGTCCATAACGGAAAAAAAGCAGTGCTGCCTTCTGCTGAGGCCGTGAAAAGCGGCGAATATGCTCCGCTTTCAAGGCCTATCTTCATTTATGTGAACTCCAAGTCCCTGCAGAAACCGGAAGTGAAGGAATTCGTGGATTTTTATCTCAAGAACGCGGCAACGCTTTCGCAGGAAGTGAAGTACATGGCTCTGCCGGCGGAAGCATATACCATCGGCGCGGCACGCATCAAGTCGGGAAAAAGAGGTTCTGCTTTCGGCGGCAAACCGGAAGTGGGTCTGCACGTGATGGATATTCTTAAACGCACACCGAAGTAAGTTTTCTAAAAATCCCCGGCGCTTTAACCGGCTCCGGGGATTTTTATTTTAAGGAGAATGATGGCAAAGTCCAGGACTTTTCAGCGTATAAAGGAACGGTGCATTGAATCTGTCCTGTTTTTGGCGGCATCTTCATCCATTGCCATTACGCTGGGAATTGTGGGAGTGCTGTTGTTGGAATCCGTGCGGTTTTTCCGTGAAGTATCCATTGTCAGTTTTCTGACGGACACGCAGTGGACGCCGCTTTTTTCCGAACCGCATTACGGTATTCTGCCGCTGGTCTGCGGCACGCTGGTGACTACAGGCGTTGCGCTCAGTGTGGCTATTCCGGTGGGCACGATAGTGGCAGTGTATCTCAGTGAATATGCTCCGCACAGAATGCGCGAAATCATCAAACCTTCACTCGAACTTTTGAGCGCAATCCCGACGGTGGTGTTCGGATATTTTGCGCTTCTCATCGTGACGCCGGCTCTGCAGAAAATCGTGCCCGGTCTGCCGGGATTCAATATGCTGAGCGCGGGTCTGGTGCTGGGCGTCATGATAATCCCGTACGTCAGCTCTTTGAGCGAAGACGCCATGCGGGCGGTGCCGGTCTATATCCGCGAAGGGTCGTATGCCATGGGCACCACACGTTTGCAGACTGCTTTCGGAGTGGTGGTCCCGTCGGCGTTTTCCGGAATTGCGGCGGCGTACGTGCTGGGCGTTTCGCGCGCCATCGGCGAAACCATGATTGTGGCTATTGCGGCGGGGATGCAGCACACACTTACGTTCAATCCTCTTCAGCCGGCGGCCACGAT
>CAYHWZ010000436.1:0-1733 GCA_964359975.1 uncultured Elusimicrobia bacterium
CACAGGCACTGATTGTGGCTCATCCAGCTGCTGCGCAGGTTTACGGACTTCCGCCTGGATTTTCTGCTGGAATTTGAGGTCGATCTTTTTCAGTATCTTAGCCCCGCGGGCAACTTTTCCCTGCGGCACGATGCTTATCTCGCTGACAGCGACAGTCTCGCCCAGGGCGCTCGGTTTTTCTTCGTGTGTGGAGATGCCGAACTGCAGACGCACATCTTTCAGTCCCTTCAGTCCCGTGATGTCCGCAAGGTCATAGTAAAATATGCCGGTCAGATTCGTGTCCGGCTGCACGCGCACAAACCCTTTATTGAGGTCGGCATGATTCATTATCATGTACCAATGATGTGTCACGGACTCCACTGCAATTTTCAGAACAGGGCTTTTGGAAAAATCCAGACTGATCGTGCGGTGCATCATGCCGTAGCTCTGTTGAGGACGGTTGCCCATCAAGGTGACAGAAGCAGACCCTGCCTGAATATCGACACCTGACGGTGAGCGGTCATCGTTGGTGTTTTTCCAGCCGTTCACCCTGCGGTTCTGCGGACCGTACAACTGCATGTCGTCAGCACCGGAAACCGCAGAGAGCAGAGCCATGCGGTTCAGCACCAATGTCTGTCCTTTATTTCCGCTCACGCTTTCTTCCGTGGAAACGCCCAGCTGTATTTCGCTGAAACTCTGTTTCCCCGTCAGTCCCAGCGCCAGACGCAGGTCGTATAGGATTTTGCCCGTCTGATCCGTGTCCGGCTGGATTTTAACCCATCCGTTGGGAAGCTGTTCCCCCCGGAAAATAAGGTACCAGTGATGCGAAATGGATTCCACGTCTATTTCCAGAAATGGCGTGCTGTCCAAGTCTACATCCAGTGCTCTGTAAACGCATCCGTATGATTGATTGCTTAAATTGCCGGAGAGCACCATCTTGTGATTTTCCGTCTTCACTTCACATCCCGACGGGATACTGCCCCATTTGTCCTTCCAGTCCGATACCGATGTGTTCTTCTCGCTGAACAGCACGATGTCCGTCGGAATTTCTTTCGCAGCAGCGGCTGATATCGCAGGCAGCCCCGCTGCCAGCAATACAAACAACAGCAACCGCGCAAAGATGCTCTTTGTCATTTTGTGGAAAAGGTGTCCAAATACTTTAGCAAATCCTTGAGCTTAACAGTAGCGACTGCAATCCGTTTGTCCGCCGCGCCGTAATAAACGAACAGTGTCCCGTCAATCACGACATTCCCCGTCGGAAACACGACGTCCGGCATCAGACCCCGCTTTTCATAATCATATTCCGGTTCCATGACAAACTTCGGCGCGCGGGCCAGGACTTTGCGCGGGTTCTTGATGTCCAGCAGCATCGCGCCCGTCCGGTACACATTGTTTTCATCCACCCCGTGATACAGCGTGAGCCATCCGTCCTTTGTGCGAACCGGGGGCGTTGAACCGCCTATCTTCTTGTATTCCCAGTCAAAGTGCGGCTGCGCCAGGAGATGATGTTCCTTCCAGTTCAGCAAATCGTCGGAAAATGATATCCAGATGGACGGTTTCCGGCACCCGTATTTCGGTCCCACCCAATCCGACGGACGGTGCAGCATGACAAATCTGCCCGCGACTTTTTCCGGAAAGAGAATCACATCGCGGTCGTCGTTCAGTGGATTGGTCAATGCCCCTGCCCTGTGAAAAACGCGCAAATCTTTCGATATCAAAAGTCCCGACATAGTCAGATTTTCCCGGACGAATTT
>CAYHWZ010000437.1:0-1723 GCA_964359975.1 uncultured Elusimicrobia bacterium
AGCTGCCCGCTGAACTACTAAAGAAGGTGTCAGACCCCATTGGCCGCAGACAGTGGCAGGACATTCTGCTGCGTGTCAAAAAAATGCTTGCCGGCATGTTCACAGCGTATGTCCAGTTCCTGCAGACACACGGTCTGCATCTGGGACTTACCGTTCTTTTTCTATTTTTCTGGACCACATTAAGAGCCCTGGTCAACGACGGGCGGCAAGTGTTCGATATGCAGAAAGATGCCCTCACCATCCAGGTCTTTGCAAGCACGGATTTGCTGCCGGAAGAGTACCCTGTGCTGGAAGAAAAGCTGCGCGCGCTCGAGGGTGTGCGCGGCGTGCAGAGTGTATCGCCGGACAGCTCGCTCAAAGAGTTGTCCGCGGACCCGGACCTTGCGGACGAAACTCAGTGGCTCAAAGAAAAAATGGGCGCGCTGAAGAAAAAGGACACGATTCTGCCGTGGGTTTACCATCTGATATTGAGTAAGTGGGACGAAGAATCCCTGACCGCGCTCGTGCAGAGAATCAGCGCGCTCGACGTGGGTCCTGCAAAAAAATCTGCTGTGATGGAAGTGTACTTTGACCAGGAACGGCTGACGCTGGTCTCTGCACTCAACAGTTACATCAAGTGGGCTGCCGCTGTGATGAAAGTCGGTCTTGTCCTGATGCTCGCGCTTCTGGCCGCGTTTCTTTACCAGTTTTATCAGAGCACGGACCTGCGTAACGCGATTGAAGATGACCGATGGCGGATTTTGAGCACCGGCATTATCGCCGGATTTGGCTGTCACCTTCTGTCAATATGGGTGGTATCATCGGCATTTTTCGGACAGCGGTTCCCGTGGGAAACGTACCTGGGCCGCCCGTCGGTCTCACAGCTTGCCATTGGTGTGCTCTGGACTGTGGTCGGATACACCTATTCGCAGAAAAAGTGAGTCATGCGCGCACAATCTGCTGCGGCTCTTGCGTTGACGATTCTGCTGGCGGTTCCGCTTTCTGCCGGAGTGAAAGAACTGGACAAGAAAATCAAGTCGCACCGTCAGGAACTCGAAGGCGTGCAGGAACAGATCCGTCAGGCGGACAGCGCCACGGAAAAACTCCGCCGCGAGGAATTGTCCGTGAACAGGTCCATCAAGCGGGTGGAAAGTGAAATCGAACGGTCCACTAAAGAGCAGGTACGGATACAGAAACAAATCCGCGAACTCGAACGCAAGATCGACCAGATCACCCGCGAGATATCGGTCTACTCCGATGAAAGCGTCCAGAGAGAACAACTGGTCATTGCAGAGTTCAGAAACTACGGTATGAACGCAATTTATAAGCCCGGACTGGAAACGTTTCCTGCCCGCAATTATCTTCTCAAAAAACTGGTGATGCACAAGTTCATGGACATGCGGAACGTGCAGAACCTGAAAGATTCGGCAGTTCTGCGGGAAATGAGGTTTAACGAATCGAGAAAAAATATTACAATCTTAATGAGACAGCTGGGTGAACTGCTGGAACGTCAACGCAATACACGCGCTGAAAAGAGCCGCCTGTACAAAACCACCCAGGGCAAACGGCTGATTGCCGAACAGGAAGCCCAGCGTCTGAAAGAAACCTCCGAGATGCTGGAACAGTTGATCGGTCAGCTTGAAGAGAAAAAAGAAAAGACCCTGATGTCTCAGCGCGAAGCCGAGGCCGCCCGTCGGGGATTGCGGGAAAAGCGCGGCAGTCTCCCCTGGCCTGCGGCAGGGAC
>CAYHWZ010000438.1:0-1697 GCA_964359975.1 uncultured Elusimicrobia bacterium
CTGTAAAGGCCGCACTGTCCGCGTCTTGATATTGCAAAGATAAATCCCGCATACCCTCGACTGCGCATACCAGCTGCAAAACAAAATGGATTGCCCGTCTTTTGAAAAGGAAGGAAACTTTGGACGGTGCTGCCAGTCAACCATCAGTTCTTCACTGCCCGAAGCCAAGTCTTTGATGTAAAGCCCCGGACTGTCCGTGTGGTCAATCTTGTTGTCGCGGTTGGTGTCCTGCCGCGCCGAAAGATACGCCACTCTCTGCCCGTCCGGGGAAAAGACCGGCTGCGAATTGTAAAAGTCGTCCGGCGCGATCTGTATCTCTGCGCCAGTGTCAATGTTGATGGCAAACACGCCCGGCCTGTCCTCAATCCGGATGCGTCCGTCACCGTGCGCGTCCCGCCGCGTACTTGTGAATATCACCCATTTACCATCGGGCGAAAAAGACGGATACGAGTTCATGTACTTATCGCTGGCAAGTTTCCGGTAGTTGGTCATGTCCAGTATCTGCACCTTGTCCAGTTCAGACAGTTCCAACTTCACCGCTGCAGTCAGCCACTCTTTGGCTTTCGCATAATTCTGACGCCGGTTATAAATCTTCGCAACCTGAATCGCATGTTCCGGATTGTCCGGTTCCGACTGGAACAGAGCAGTATAATGCGCCGCCGCTTCCGCCACTTTGCCGGCGCGGATCAGCTGCAGCCCTGTCTCATCCTTTTTCTTGCCGAATCCAAACATGTTAAATCGTGTACCCTCCGGCTTGGAACGCGTTCGGAATATGGTCCAACCCTTCCGGACTCACCGCCGCCACATCGAACCGGAAATCCCGCCCGAAAAGATTGTTCTCTTTAATATAAAAAACCGCCGTCTTCACAATCCGGCTGATTTTGGACCTGCTTATAGATGCCTGTGCCGTGCCATGACTTTGCCCGGACCTATACCGCACTTCGACAAACACCACCACATTCTTGTCGTCACTGAAAATCAAGTCAATCTCGCCGGTCCTGCACGAAAAGTTTCGCGCCAAAAGGTTCCATCCCTTGCGCGTAAAGAAACCCGCCGCACGCGACTCTTCCGCCATCCCGACATGCCTTTTTGCCGGCGCCGCAGTGTTCATCGTGACCCCGCCTCAGCCACAGGCGCAAAACTTTTGCGGTGCACCGGCGACGGTCCCCATTTGAACAGATTCTCCCGATGCCTGCGCGTCCCATACCCTTTATGTTTTGCAAATCCATATTGCGGAAACTCACGGTCCAGTTCGTGCATCATCCTGTCGCGCGAAACTTTTGCCACAATACTGGCCGCCGCAATGCTCGCGCTCTTTGCGTCGCCTTTCACAATGGATTGCTGAGGGTACCCCATGTCCGGCACCGGCAGTCCGTCCACCAGCACCACGTCCGGCACAATCGCCGGATGCGACGCAAGCAATGTCTTGAGAGCCCTCTTCATTGCCCTGTGCGTGGCTTTAAGAATGTTCATCTCATCAATCTCGCCGACTTCGGCTTGACCAACGGACCACCTGGCTTTTTTTTCGATTTGTGTAAATATTTTTGCGCGTGTCATCGGTGTCAACAGTTTGGAATCATTGATGCGCGGTTCACGGAACGCCTTGTCCAGACAAACTGCCGCTGCAACTACAGGTCCGGCCCACGAACCCCGCCCCGCCTCGTCAATGCCTACAATGAACGGATTTCTTTTTTTGC
>CAYHWZ010000439.1:0-1695 GCA_964359975.1 uncultured Elusimicrobia bacterium
GGCCACCGCTCAGGATATTGCCAAGGAACTGAAAATTAAGGACTTCGAACTGTCTCAGCTCGAAGACCCTGAAACAAATATCAAAATAGGGTTTCATCATTTGTCCAAGCTGCGCAAAGAGTTCGGCGAAGACGATGTGGCGGTGCTGGCAGCGTACAACGCGGGCGCAAAAAATGCAAAATCCTGGATGAAATCGTCCGAATCAAAAACGCTTACCATCGGGGACATTGAGTTCATGGAAACGCGGAACTTCGTCGAGGACGTGCAGTTCACATATCAGTGGCTCAAGATTTTTCAGGGATGGAAACGCAAGATCGTGAAATGAAAGAAAAAGATACCTCCACTCCTCTGATGAAACAGTACGAGCAGATAAAAGCCGCTCACCCGGAGGAAGTGCTTTTGTTCCGGCTGGGCGATTTTTACGAGATGTTCGGCGAGGATGCGCGCCGGGCGGCGCCGATTTTGGAAGTGGCGCTCACGCAGAGGCAGGGCGTGCCCATGTGCGGAATTCCGTACCATTCTGTGGACCGCTACCTGCCCAAACTTTTGAAAAAGGGTCTGCGCGTGTCGGTAGCGGAGCAGATGGAGGACCCGGAATCTGCCAAAGGCATTGTGCGGCGCGACGTGGTGCGTACTCTTTCAGCAGGCACTCTCACCGAGGAGAAATTGCTCTCTGAGAAAACCAACAATTTCCTGACTGCAGTCGCGCCTGCCGGTTCTGCAGGCAAAGAAAAGAAACGGGCGGGAGAATCGAACTATTTTATCGCGGCGCTCGATATATCAACGGGCGAATTTTTTCTCACTGAAACTTCCGCGGACGACCCGCTGACATCGCTCGAAGCGGAACTTTCACGTATCAACCCAGCGGAGATCATCTATCCGTCAGGACGGGAAGAACTGGCAGTGCGTATGAACGGATTTTCCGCGCGCGGGGTGGACGTGCCCGCCAGCGGCAGCGATGTTCCGGGAAATCTGCTCTCGCCCAGCATGTCGCTGTTCTTCAAAGATTTCCCGTCAGCGTCCGTGCCGGTCCGGATGATACTCGACTACGTGCAGCGCATGCACTCGGCCATCCTGCCGAACGTTCAGCCGATCCTGCGCATGGAGCAGGGCGACCATATGGCGCTCGACCGTGAAACCATTTTGAATCTTGAACTTCTGGAAAACACCTACGACGGCTCGACGGAAAAAACCCTGCTCAATTTTCTCGACCGCACGCGCACTGCAATGGGCGGACGTCTGCTCAAACAATGGCTTGTCCGGCCTCTGATTTCGCTTGCCAAAATCCGCTCGCGGATGGAATCGGTGGACTTTTTCGTGCAGGACAAACCTGTCCGCTCACGCGCGCAGGAACTGCTCCGCGGGATTTCAGATATGGAGCGTCTGTCAGGTCGCATTGTTTCCGGGCAGGCCGGTCCGCGCGAACTCATCGGTCTTAAGATTTCGCTTGTTAAAATTGAAGAACTGAAATCCGCGCTTTCCGCCCAGAACGCGCAGTCCCTCCAGGTACCGTCCGCAGTCATCAAACTTGTCTCGGAACTCGGAGAATGGAGCGGACTGTCTGCGCTGATTTAACGCGCCATCGTGGACGAACCGCCGGTGTTTCTGGACCGCGGCGGATATATCCGGCCCGGACATTACGCGCCACTCGACGAAAAACGCAAAGCGGCGGAAGAAGGCAAATCCTGGCTCGAC
>CAYHWZ010000440.1:0-1689 GCA_964359975.1 uncultured Elusimicrobia bacterium
GGGATTGTGCCGCTTGGAGTGGGCGCGTTCGTCAATTATTTCCTGCCTCTGCAGATAGGGGCTCGGGACATGGCGTTTCCGCGGCTGAACATGATGTCGTACTGGACTTTTTTTGTCGGCGGTGTGACCATGCTGTTCAGTTTCATTCTGCCGGGCGGGGCGGCTCAGTCGGGATGGACGTCCTATGCGCCGCTGTCCATCATTTCGCCGGGACAGACGGTGTGGCTGATTGCCATGACGTTCATCATCACTTCGTCTCTGCTTGGATCCATTAATTTCATTGTGACTACGTTGAACATGCGTGCGCCGGGGCTGACATGGTCACGGCTGCCGCTTTTTGTGTGGGCTCAGTTCATTACGGCGCTGCTGCTCTTGTTTGCGTTTCCGGTGCTGCAGGCCGGGGCCATTCTTCAGCTTTTGGACAGGATTGCGGGCACGAGTTTTTATATTCCGACGGGGATTATTGTCGGGGGCGTGGCGATTGACCGGGCAGGGGGCGGGAGCGCGCTGTTGTGGCAGCATCTGTTCTGGTTTTTGGCGCATCCGGAAGTGTATGTGCTGCTTTTGCCGGCCATGGGGATTGTGTCTGAAATTTTGGCGAACGGAACCCGCAAACCGATTTTCGGGTACAAGGAAATTGCCGGGTCGTTCTGTTTCATTGCTTTGCTTTCGTTTGTAGTCTGGGCGCACCATATGTTTGTGAGCGGGATGAAGACTTCGCTGAGTTACTTGTTCATGACTACGACGATGATTATATCTGTGCCGTCGGTGGCTATCCTCACTTGTCTCCTGCTCAGTCTGCGGGGGGGCTCGATGCGGTACACGGTGCCGATGCTGTTTGCGCTGGCGTTTTTGCCCATGTTCGGAATCGGCGGGTTGACGGGGCTGCCGCTGGGGTTCACTCCGACGGACATTTATCTGCATGACACTTACTATGTGATCGGGCATTTCCATTATGTGGTGGTGACAGGTACGCTGATTGCTTTGATGGGCGGGATTTATTACTGGTTTCCGAAAATGTTCGGGCGGAGTATGGACATGTTTTGGGGAAAGGTTCATTTCTGGAGCACGATTATTTTGATGAACGGGATATTTTTCCCGATGTTCATTCAGGGAATGGCCGGAGTGCAGAGACGTCTGTATGACCCGACGGTGCAGGCGCACAATCTGGCGGTCCAGCCGACGAACGTGTTCATGTCTTTTTGTGCGTGGGGGTTGATGCTGGCGCAGATTCCGTTTATCGTGAACTTTTTTGTGAGTATATTTAAGGGAAAAAAGACGGAGGAGAATCCGTGGCAGGCCACGACGCTGGAATGGGCCTGTCCGTCGCCGCCTCTGCCGCACAGGAACTTTGAGAAAATACCGACGGTGTACCGCGGTCCTTACGAGTACAGTGTGCCGGGCCATGCAACGGACTTTTATCCGCAGGACAAGCCATGAACAATAATACTGCTGAACTGGATACGGGCACAGGGATTCCGAGCGGGAAGCTGGGAATGTGGGTATTTTTGGCGAGCGAAGTGATGCTTTTCGGCGGGTTCATCAGTTCGTATGTTATCTTGCGGACCGGGAGCGACTTTTTCGTGATGCCGCCGCGCGAATTGCTGGGCGTACCGTTGGCAACTCTGAACACTTTTGTGCTGATTACCAGTTCGGTCACCATGGTGTTTGCGCTCGACGCGATACAGA
>CAYHWZ010000441.1:0-1682 GCA_964359975.1 uncultured Elusimicrobia bacterium
GCCTGCACTACCACGCGGTTCACAATGTCCAGCTCGGACAGTATCCCAATCGGCAGATCCGTCTCGGAAACAATCACCACAGACCCGACATGCTTGTCAAACATTTTCTTTGACGCGTCGAACACAGTCTCGTCCGGATAACACGTCACCACATATTTTGCCAAAACTCCCGCAGTATATTTCATCGAATCCCCCTCAATAATCTCTCTTTAGCACAAATTTGGAAAGGTTCTCCAGCGCACTGACAAGCGAAGGACTGAACCCTTTGAGCGAATCAACCGCCTTCTTAAAATAATCGTCCGCGAACTTGTCCGTCTGCGCCGCAATGTTATGTTTCGAAACCAAACCATGAATCAGCGACCAGTCGGGTTCAGCGGACTTAAGATTTTCCAGCAAAGCTTTCCGCGCCGCGCCGCTGGTCTGACTGACAAGCAGAATCAGCGGCAGAGTCATCTTGCCGTTACCCGCATCTGTACGCAAAGTTTTGCCCATCCGGTCTTCGGTACCCACCACATCCAGCAAATCGTCCACTATCTGATATGCAATCCCGATATTCATGCCGAACTGCGACAGAGCGTTCACCCGCACGGAAGTGAGCCCGGACAACCGCCCGCCGCTCGCCGCGCAGACCGCAATCAAAGACGCTGTTTTTCTCTCGATAAAAGAGATGTACTCCTGCATAGTCAAGTCCGCACGGAAACGGTGTTTCAGCTGGTCCAGTTCGCCTTCGCACATCTGGCGCGTAGTGTCCGATATCATTGCCGTTATCTGCGTGTCCTGCGCGCCGGCCACAATCTCAAATGCCCGCGCATAAAGAAAATCGCCCAGCAGCACCGCCACTTCCTCGCCAAACCGCACATTCACCGTTGGTTTCAGACGTCTCAGCACAGCCCGGTCCACAATATCATCGTGCACCAGAGTCGCCGCGTGAATCAGTTCCACCGCCACAGCAATATCCACCGCGCGAGATTTTTCGTTGTGCCGGCCGCCGTTTTCGCCCGAAGCAGACGCGCAAAAAAGAGTCAGCGCCGCGCGCAACCGTTTACCGCTCCCGCACAGCACGTACCGCGACGATTCTTTAAGTATCCCGTCGCTTTCCTGACCGATTAAATTGAGACGATTCTCCACCTCGTCCAAAAGCGGCAGCACCGGACGCACGATTTCTTTCAAAGAAAGAGCCGGCGAGCCCTTACGTTCGAGTGTTTTGGGCAATGCGCTCATGGCATCATCAACGACGAACTTTTCACAAAACTAATCAACCCTTCCGGAAAAAGACCGAACACCAGAAGGAACAAAGCTGAAAACAGCGTCGCAGTCTGTATGCTCAATCCCGCGCCCGCGTTCGCCGAAACCGCAGATTCCGGCGCATTTTCAAAAAACATGGCGCGCGCAATCTTGAAATAGTAGAAGACTGAAATCACCGAATTCAGCAGCCCAATCGCAGCCAGCCAGTACATTCTCTCGTCCACAGCCGCAGCCAGCACATAAAATTTGCCCCAAAAACCCAGCGACGGCGGCAGACCCGCCAAAGAAAATAAAAAGAATGCCATGATCAGAGCCAGAGGCAGATTCTCCTTCGCCAGACCGTTCACCGACGAAATATCGTCCGAACCCCGGTACCGCGAAATGATCGCCACCACAGCGAAAGCTCCCATACTCATCAGAAAATACCCCATACTGTA
>CAYHWZ010000442.1:0-1677 GCA_964359975.1 uncultured Elusimicrobia bacterium
CGACTCAAGTTTTGTCATGTACCTGGGCGACAATTTGCTCCGCGACGGGATTGACGGTTTTGTGAAAAAATTTAAGAGCGGACATCCCAACGCGCAGATTCTGCTGACCAAAGTGGACCATCCTCAGGATTTCGGCGTGGCAGAACTCGAAGGTGGACGCGTTAAACGGCTGGAAGAAAAACCCAAACAACCCAAGAGCAATCTCGCGCTTGTGGGCGTGTACATGTTCGACTCACACATTTTTGAAGCGGTCAACAGCATCAAGCCGTCAAAGCGCGGCGAACTCGAAATCACCGATGCTATTCAGTACCTGATTGACAAAAAATATACCGTTGTCCCGCACCTTGTCAACGGCTGGTGGAAAGATACCGGCAAACTGGAGGACCTGCTCGAAGCCAACCGTCTGGTGCTGGAAAAGCAGGAAGCCAGTATAAAGGGAAAAGTGGACAAGGCCAGCAAAATAGTCGGCGAAGTTGTAATTGAAAAAGGCGCTGAAGTTGTGCACAGCACTATCCGCGGACCGGCCATCATCGGCGAGCGGTCCCGCATTGAGAATTCTTACGTCGGTCCATTCACT
Source organism: uncultured Elusimicrobia bacterium (assembly GCA_964359975.1). GTDB lineage: Bacteria > Elusimicrobiota > Elusimicrobia > 2-02-FULL-39-32 > 2-02-FULL-39-32 > CAYHWZ01. The sequence continues at coordinate 578 of CAYHWZ010000442.1, forward strand.
TCGATTTACCATGACTCCACTTTGAGACATTCGGAAATCGAACATTCACTTGTTTTGGAGCATTCCATGATTGAAAATATCAAGCGTATAGAAGACTCGCTCATCGGACAGAACGCGGTGGTCACTCAGTCCAATTCCAAACCGTCCGCGTACCGTATCATGATAGGCGATTCTTCGAGAGTGGAGATACCCTGATGTCCCGCTGGCTGGTAACGGGCGGAGCAGGGTTTATCGGGTCGCAGATAGCGGAGACACTGGTCGCGCGCGGCCAAAAAGTGCGCGTGCTGGACAACCTTTCGACGGGCCGGAAGGACCATCTTGACGCAGTTTACAACAAAGTTGAATTTATCAAAGGCGATGTGCGCGATGTGAAATCAGCACGGCGGGCAATGAAGGGAGTTGACTATGTCCTGCACCAGGCCGCGTTCCGCTCCGTGCCGAAATCCATGGCTGAACCGGTTGAATGCAATTCCGTGAACGTGGACGGTACTCTCAACTGTCTGAAAGAAGCGCGCGACGCGGGAGTGAAACGGTTCGTGCTTGCATCATCGTCGAGCATATACGGCGACGCAACGGTTTTTCCGCAGAAAGAGACACAGTTTCCCGCGCCTGTTTCGCCCTACGCCGCTTCCAAGCTGTGCGGGGAAAGTTATATGCACGTTTTCACTAAATCGTACGGATTGTCGACAGTCGCGCTGCGTTATTTCAATGTGTTCGGACCCCGGCAGGACCCCAAATCCAAGTATGCTGCGGTGGTCCCCAAATTCATTATCTGCGCTCTGGCCGGACAGCCCCTGGAAATTCACTGGGACGGTAAACAGTCGCGCGATTTCACTTTTGTGCAGAACGTGGTGGAAGCCAATATTTGCGCAGCCCAGTCCAAAGGCGCGAAACATCTTGTATACAATGTCGGATGCGGAGGATCCACTTCACTGCTTGAAATCGCGGCGAGTCTGGAAAAAATCCTCGGCAGAAAACTGGCTAAGAAGTTCCTGCCCAAACGCGAAGGAGACGTGCGTAAAACATGGGGCGACATTTCGTTGGCGCGCCGGGACATGGGCTACAAACCGCCTGTCAAATTCGACGAGGGATTGAGGAAA
>CAYHWZ010000443.1:0-1671 GCA_964359975.1 uncultured Elusimicrobia bacterium
CGTTTGCCGGCTGAACGCGATAAACGGAAGTGTGGGAATATTGTTTTGCGCAAATATTTTTTTCGCGAGTTCTTTGTTCATGCAGAGCGCGCTGGCGAGCACGCCGGACCCTGAATAGGGGATACCCATGATTTCGCAGAGTCCCTGCACTGTGCCGTCTTCGCCGTATTTACCGTGCAGAGCGATGAAACAGTAGGTGATGCGCTGTTTGGCAAGCTTTAGCGCGAGGGAACGGTCTGCTTCGATACCGGCGGCCTTTATCCCTAGCGCGCGGAATGCCTGCAGTACGGCTTTGCCGGTGCGGCGCGACACGGCGCTTTCAGATGAAAGACCTCCATAAAGCACGGCCACTCGGCGTGATTTCAGCCAGACAAGTGTATCGCTGTTTGTTTTCATTCGCCGAGCACTTTGAATTCGGGTTCGAGCATGATGTTGAATTTTTCCTTCACTGTCTGTTGGATTTGTGTGACCAGCGTCAGAAAATCGTGCGCTGCGGCTCCGCCGAGATTGATGATAAAGTTGGCGTGTTTTTCAGAGACCTGTGCATTACCAATTCGGAGACCTTTGAGACCGGCTTTTTCAATCAGTTGACCGGCAAAATTGCCGGGCGGGTTGCGGAACACGGAGCCGACATTCTGGCTGGCCACGGGTTGTGTTTTCAGACGGTAAGCAAGAAATTGCTGTATATTGCGCTGGATTTCTGCGCGTTCTCCCGGGTGCAACTTAAGCCGCGCGGAACAGATCCATTTTTCGGTGAGTGAAGAGCTGCGGTAAGTGAACTCTATATCGCGGCGCGGGATGGTGCGCACAGTTCCGTCTGTTTCAAGACAGTCTGCAGATTGGACAAGCTGGCCGATTTCGAGTTCGCGGGTGCCTGCGTTCATCACGAGCGCGCCTCCGACGGTGCCGGGCACTCCGACGAGCGGTTCCATGCCGCCGAGACCTTGGTCCGCGCAGGTTTTGACCAGTGTGGGCAGGAATACTCCGGCGCCGGCAATGACTTCGGTTCGCTCAAATTGAATTGATTCAAAATCACCTTTCAGACGGACCACGATCCCGTTGAAACCATTGTCTTTGACCAGAAGGTTTGAACCGGCTCCGAGTACAAAGAGCGGGGTGTGTCCGTCTATGGAACGTTTTAAGATTTCAGCAAACTGCGCTGCGCTGAAAATTTCCGCGTACTGCCGGGCCGGTCCGCCGATGCCAAGAGTGGTGTGGCGGCTCATGGGTTCATTCAGCAATAATTTGACGCCGGATTCGGAAATTTTCCCCATTTTCAAAATGTTACCAAATCACCGCTTTCAAGTCAAAAAACATGCATTGAATCAGCACGCAATTTGTTACATTTTGTTTACAAAATGTTAAGGACATATATATAGGGACGGAGCTATACTCAACTCAGCGCAGAGAATTTTGATGCGCAGAGGCAAGTCGAGGGGAGGCGTTCATGATCAACAATGCGGAAAGGACAATACTGGTGCTGGACGATGACCTGCTGTTCTGCAATCTGCTTGAAATGGAGTTTGAGAGGGACGGATTTGATCTGCTGGCTTGCAACAGTCCGACCGATGCGCTGCGTCTTTTACAAAAAGACTCCGGCATGAGGTTCGACATGATAAGACCTCTGCACATGAATTATCGTACGCGTACGATAAAAATAGTATAATGAGC
>CAYHWZ010000444.1:0-1669 GCA_964359975.1 uncultured Elusimicrobia bacterium
TCCGGCGTATACGATGCCAGACTCATCTCCTTGCTGTAATGCGCCGTAGGGTTCGATGCTCTGCGAAACCGTACCAGACAGTAAGCCATGTACACTGCCCACAGTACGAATATGAGGACCATTGCAACATGCAGAATCATAAGTGAATTGTCAATTCTTGCCGCGTATGTGGACGCCTGAACCGGCAATCCCCAACCGTAATTCGAAATGTCCATTGTCAGTTCCCGCCCATCATTTCCGCGCCGTAATTCTCACGTCCGGCGGAAAAAAGTTCCGTCAAACGCTTTCCCCAGCAGTTCAATGTGATTATCCACGCCGTAGCCATAATCAGCGCGCCCAGACCCACGTGCAGAGTCACCACACCCGCGCGGTTCAGACCCTGTATTCCCAGCAGAACCGGCGGAAAAACCGAGAAAATGCCCAGCATTATCTGCGCCGCAACCGCGCCAATCAAAAATCCTGCTGTCCGCACAATCTTAATGTGTTGCGCCATCTCAGTCCGGACCGAAACCCAAAGCAGTCCGGCTGTGACCAACACGCTCACCGCATTGATTGCGTGAAGCAAAAGGAACGATATCCCGCCTCCGTGCCGCACAAACGCGCCCAATGCCAGCTGCGCGTACACCGCAGTCATAGTTGCCAGCGAAAAGATCCTTGTCCGTATCAAAAGTTCTCTGTTCTCACCACTGTCAATCTCAGCGCTGCCCGGCCGCGTAAAAAACGCAACCGCAATCAACGAACAGAAAAAAATCTGCGCCAATACCGCATGCGACGCGGATACAATCGTCGGCAGTTTGTGCAGCACTGTAATGCCGCCCAGCACTGCCTGCGTTATGACAGCGAGCCACGCCCCGGTGCCCAGCCAGCAAATCCATCTGCGCTTTTCTTTAACCCACAGCCACACAGCCAATACAGTCGTCAGTATCCCGACCGTACCCGCAATCATCCTGTGACCATGTTCAAAAAAAACTCCGCCAGTCATCTCCGGAAAATATTGCCCGAACGACAGCGGCCAGTCCGGCACTGCCAGTCCCGACCCTGTGGAAGTGACCAGAGCGCCCGCCACAATCAGCAAAAATGTGAACCCCGCAGTGAAAACCGCAAACCGGTGAATTCTGATATTCATGTCACCACCCATCCGACGACGCGCTCTTGGGTTTCAGCGAATAAAGGTATTCCACCAGCGACTCAATTTCATCTTTGCTGAGCATCTCGCCCCAACTTGGCATGTGGATCATGGGTTCAGCCCCGTTCGGATCGTCTTTGGCCGGATGAGGCACACCTTTGGAAATTTTTTCCGCCAACTCCTCTTTAGAATAGCCTTCCGAAACCATAGTGAGCGACGGAATCAGTCCGCCGACCACATTATTGTTGTTGTACCCGCCCTGTCCTTTCACACCGTGACAACCGACGCATCCCGCGTGATTGAACAGCGATTCGCCCCGCTTCACCGGATCGCCGCTCACCGACGGATCGTCCCAGGGTTTGACCTTGTAGTCCTGCCCTTTGAGAGTGGCCAGATACGCCACCAATGCATCGCGTGTCCGGTCTTTGAAATAAAAATTCGGCATCAGCGTATTCTTCTTCCATCCTGCCGGATTCTTCAGCCACATGTCCAGCCATTCCGCTGATTTTCTGTACCCGATATAAGTAAGGTCCGGGCCGATAG
>CAYHWZ010000445.1:0-1661 GCA_964359975.1 uncultured Elusimicrobia bacterium
GTGGGGTCTACACCGAGCTTGATGCGCAGATTTTTCTTTGTGTGGAGTTTGTTGAGGAGTTCCTTTTCGGAAATTGTTTCGGACGCTCCGCGCAGGAGAACGTTAAGCTGTTCTTTCAATGATGCCTCCTCCGAGAACTTCGTCTCCACGGTAAAATACCGCTGACTGGCCGGGAGTGACTGCGGTCTGACCGTTGTCAAACTGCACGTGCGCGTTGGTTTCGTCTGTGCGCGTGACGGTGGACTCTGCACCGGGATGACGGTAACGGATTTTTACGGATGCGCGGACCGGTCCGGCGGGCGGTCCAAAGCACCAGCTCACATCTTTTACGCGGCACTCGTCCTTGATGGTTTCGTTGTCTGCGCCGACGATTAAAGCGTTGTCTTCGGGATTCTTGGCGATGACGTAGAGTTTTTCGCCGACTGCTATGCCGAGTTTCTCGCGCTGTCCGATGGTGTAAAAGGGCAGACCTTTATGTTCGCCGAGGACTTTACCATCGAGAGTGCGGATGGGTCCGGACTTGATTTGAGACGGGTCGGCCCGTTCGTTCAAAAATGTGCGGTAATCGCGTCCTTCGAGAAAACAGACGTCCTGACTGTCTTCTTTGCAGGCAGTGGCGAGTTGGAACTTTTCCGCAAGAGTGCGGACTTCGGTTTTCGCGTAACTGCCGAGCGGGAACGCAAGCCGGGAAAGTTCGTTCTGTCTGAGCGTATAAAGAAAATAGGACTGGTCTTTGGAAAAATCCGCGGCTTTGAGCAGGGCGTAGCGGTCATCGCGCTTTTCGATGCGGGCATAGTGTCCGGTGGCAAGAGCATCGGCTTTTAGCGCCACGGCGTATTTCAGCAGGACATCGAACTTGATAAAACTGTTGCACCGCACGCAGGGGTTGGGCGTTTTACCGTCGAGATATTCGGAAACAAAATTGTCAACGACTTTTTCTTTGAACTTCTGTTCCATGTCGTAGGTGTAGTGGGGCACGTTGAGCTGACGGCAGACTTCGCGCGCGTCGGCGATATCTTTCGGTGAACAGCATCCGCCGTACTGTTCGCCGTTGTTCCACGGTGACGGTGTCCAGAGACGGAGCGTAATGCCGATGACTTCGTGTCCTTCCTGCGCAAGAATGGCTGCGGCAGTGGACGAATCCACTCCGCCGGACATGGCAACGACGATGCGTTTGCGGTCAGTCGTGGACACGGTTGGGTTCTTCCTCTGAACCGGGCGTGACGGGGATGGGCGCTATTTTTTCTTCCGCTGCCTTTTTCTGCAGGGCAGAAACGGTTTTCACGGTTTTTTTGTATGCATCGCGTTTATTTTTAAGCGCGGAACGGGTGTACTGACTGGCGGCGTTCCAGAGGAGCCACTCAGAGATACCGGCATCGTCGCAGGCCTGGATTTGGGCGCGGACTTCGGCTGCTCCGTACTTTACACCGCCGAGCGAAAAGTCCTGCAGCCAGGGACGGATCCGGTTATACTTTTCGCCGAGTTTTTTCTGCGCGTCGGTCATGGTCCTGTGAACTACGCGGTACGGTTCGCGGTTGGGTTCGGGTATACCGTACTCGCCGCGCGCGTAGTGGGACGGGTATATCATGGGCGAAACATAGTCGGCGTATTCGGTGAGGTCCACAATTTTCTGGCCGATGCCCATATCGTGCGGCACCGAC
>CAYHWZ010000446.1:0-1645 GCA_964359975.1 uncultured Elusimicrobia bacterium
CAACAGAATTTTGATGATACCAAACTAAAGAAGGACCGCCGTACCGCTGGACAAAAGAAAAAGAGATAAGGTAATCTCGCAGGTCTGCCGCGTTATCCGCGAGAATAAGACTTTTTTTCTTTCCGGGCATCTGAAACCCGACGGCGACACCCTTGCGTCCGAAATGGCCATGGCCAGTCTGCTGAAACGGCTGGGGAAAAAGGCGGATATTTACAATTACGAACCTGTTTCCAGTCAGTACGATTTTTTGCCCGGGATAAACAAGGTCAAGCACGCGCATAAACTCGAGAGGCACTTTGACGCGGCGTTTATTTTTGAGTGCGGTGAACCTGCCCGGATGGGTAATATTATCGATCTCAAAAAACAGGCCGGCATCGTGGTCAATGTGGACCATCATCTTAAAAATTCCTTTTTCGGCGATATTAACTGGGTGAACCCGGCTTCGTCTTCAAATGCGGAGCAGCTCTTTTATCTGTTTGAAAAAATGCGCATGCCCATCACGCGCGACGAAGCAACATGTCTTTATACCGGCGTGCTCACGGATACGGGACGGTTCCACCATTCCAACACTAATCCGGAAACTATGCACATAGCGGGACAACTGCTTCAGCGGGGTATAAACGCGAACTATCTTTGCGAACGGCTTTACAGCACGCGCAGTCACTCGGCTTTGAAACTGCTCGGTCTGTGTCTGTCGAAGATGGAATTCACCCCGGACCGCAAAGTGTCGATGGTCAAGATTTCCGTCAACGATTTTAAGTCGGTGAAGTCGAGCGAAGATGAAACCGAAGAAATTGTGAACTATGGATTGCAGGTTCCGGAGACGCTGATTTCAATTTTTGCAAGGCAGACCGAGCAGAACGGAGTCGTGAAAGTCAGTCTGCGGTCCCGCCGGGGAGTCAATGTTTGCGAACTGGCTGAAAAGTTCGGAGGCGGGGGACACAAGTACGCTTCCGGTTGCAAGTTCCATGACACGCTCGATTCTGCTGCACGCAAAGTGTTCGCCACCGCCAAACAGTTCGTCTAAGAGACTATCCTAAATGCAGTCGATTCCCATCTCTCCGAATGCTCCCATGAAAGGGGCAGTAGGGGGAATTCTCAACATCAATAAGCCCGCAGGGTGGAGTTCATTCCAGATTGTCCGGTACATCCGTCATATTTTGCAGGTTAAGAAAGCCGGCCATTGCGGGACATTGGACCCTATGGCAACTGGAGTGCTGCTGGTGGTATTCGGCGATTTTACCCCGCGGGCAGGTGAATTTATGGAAGGAAGAAAAATATATTCAGGCAGGATAAAGTTGGGACTGAAGACTGATACCGGTGACATTACAGGCAAGACAATTCTTGAATCAGATGTCAGGGCCGTAACAGATGTTGAGCTGGACGCGGTGCGCAAAAAATTTACGGGCGAGATGGACCAGGTGCCGCCCATGTACTCGGCGCTGAAATGGGGCGGTCTGCGCCTGTACGATTTGGCGCGGCAAGGGGTATCCGTGCCGCGTTCTTCCCGCCGGATAACGATTGACTCGCTCGAACTTCATTCCATTGACGGAGGCGAACTTTATTTCAAAGTGAACTGTTCAAAGGGAACCTATGTGAGGACATTGGCGGAATCCATCGGCGAATCGCTTGGTATGCCGGCTGC
>CAYHWZ010000447.1:0-1645 GCA_964359975.1 uncultured Elusimicrobia bacterium
CGCTCTTCAATATCTGACGGATGAATGCATACTCAGGGCTCGGCTGCCCGCAGAGATAGAGCACGCGGATCTTCTCGCGCCCCACGTCCATGCGGAAATCCACGGCATTGTTCTGACGCACGATTTCACCGTTTTGCACCGGAGTTTCAATCAGGTACTCCATCGGCCCCACCGCCGACGGCACGAACCGGAACACCAGCTCATGCTCGCTCTGCGCGCTGGCAAAAGTTATATTCTGCATGCTCACCATCCGTTCTCCGCCATTCCCTTTTTCCTTCAGAAAGACCGGGAGTGTGAGCCCGGCAAAACCGGAATTGCGCACCGTGACCGCCGCGTCGACCGTATGCCCCTTGAACGCAAAGTCCGACACTTTGAGGTTTTTCAGAGAAACATCGCGCACGGACTTTGCGTCGCCAACACCCACTGCAAAGACCGGCACGTCCGCGCTGATGGTTCGTTCCGACTTTTCATTTGCCGTCTGGATACCGTCAGAAATCAGCAGAACTCCGGCCGGCTTTTTCTTTTCCCGCACCATATCTTCCAACGCGCTGTAAATATCCGTGCCTGCGCCTTGCGGCTGAGTTTTCAGCAAGTCCTTCAGTTCCGTCTTCACACTGTTCTGGGCGAACTTGTAAAAAGTGATGTCAAAATAATTGGACAACGAATCCTTCACATCTTTTACAATCCGGTGCGCCACTGCAGACCGTTCCTGCGGGTCGGCAATACTCATGGACCGCGAAAAGTCCACTAGCACCGACAACGCAGGCCGCCCGGAAAGCGACGGCACATACGCAATGGTGGGTTCCAGCGCCAGCCAAAACACAATCACCGCTACCGTTATCCTCGACAGTAAATACAGACCCCTCTGCCCGCGCAGCAGAAACAGCACCATCCCCGCCGCGCACACAGCCACCAGCGCCGCCAAAAAATCGAACCGGAAATCTACCGGCAGATACATTTCATCACCTTCTCAACTTTTCCGATATGAACGGCAGATGAATAGCGTCTGTCTTGTACGTGCCGGTAAGCGAATAAAGGATAATGTTCATCATCAATTTCTGAGATTCCCACCGCTGCGCCTCGCCGCCCGGATCGCAGGCATAAATATAGTTACCGAACAGGTCCTTGGCCCACGCGCCGAGCACATCGTTCTGCGAGTAGACAATGGCAGTCCGTCCATCCACGTCCAACCCCTCCAGATAATTCTGAGTCAGCTTGCGCCCGGACACACTCCTCAGCAGGTAGAACGAACGGAATACGGCATGTTCCCTCGGCAGAATATAGAGCGACTTTTCCGGAAATATCTTTTTCAGTTCAGCGCGAAACGAATAATCAAACAGACCGCCCTTTTCACCCGCACGGTCTTCGACGAACAAAAACCCTCCCGCCGACAGATACCGTTTTATGATGTCGCGTTTGTCCTTGCTAAGTCTGAATTCGCCCGCCGCAGTCAAAATCAAAAAAGGATGCTGGAACAGCGAACTGTCCGTCAGCGAAATCAGTCTCCTGTCCGGTATTGTCTTCACGCTTGTAGTCTGCTGTAGAAATGAGAGGATGTCCGGCCCGACCAGCGGATACGGGTCCCATTCCGATGCAGGCCCGTGTGTCTTAAGCTGCGCCAGAATGAACCGGTTGCCCGGCACCG
>CAYHWZ010000448.1:0-1644 GCA_964359975.1 uncultured Elusimicrobia bacterium
GAAGTGACTTTGCGTTCCTTTTCTTCATCCTCTTCAAAAATAATGCCGGGCGAGCGGTGAAGCTGACTGACGACGTCGCGCTCAGCGCCGTTGATCACGAAAGTAGCGGTTTCCGTCATAAGCGGGAGGTCGCAGAGGAACACATCCTGCTCAGAAAGCTGCTTAGGTTTGCCGCCGACCTTTTTTTCGACCAGACGGATACGGGCTTTTACCGGGGCTGCAAAAGTGGAATCTTTAGAAAGAGCTTCTTCGATAGAATATTTAGGTTCGCCAATCTCATAATTCAAAAAGTCGAGTTCGAGCGTGTCGTCCACATTGGTAATGGGGAAGATGTCCATGAGGGTCGCCTGGAGACCCAGCGCTTTTCTTTCAGCCGGAGGAATATCTGCCTGGAGAAATTCCTCAAAGGATTTTCTCTGCATGTCCAGAAGTTCTGGCATGGCGATAATTGACGGAATCCGGGCAAAATTAGTCTTAATCAATGTAAATTTCCCCTTTATCACCGGTTCGTACTGCGAACCGGGATTCACAGAGCATGGCCGTATTTACTGCTATCGGACCTGCTATTTATGACGATGCAGGAGTGTTTCCACTCCGGCAAACTACAAGTGTAGCAACTTTGCAATATTTTGTCAACAGTGTTTTTAAAAAAATTCGTCAGCGGCTGCGGAGCGAATTTTCGCCTTGACGGACGAGATTGATGGATTCGCCAAGGATACGGACAGACTCTTGCGAAGCATGGAACCCGACGGAATTTTCGGCTTCGACAAAATCGAGATAGAACTGGGCTTTGCGTTGAAACTTTTGCGCGGCCTGGATTTTTGCGGGATCGGTTTTAGATTCGCGCGCGTGTTTGATTTCCGATATAAACTGGACGAGCGCGTCCATGGCCTGATTGCGCATTTGAAAAGTGCGGGACTGAATTATTTCGGCGCGATCTTTAAGTTCCTGTTCGGGAACTTTGTGACAGGTTTGGCAGGCGCGGTTGATATTGAGCAAGGGGCTGCGGACATGGTGGTCTGAAATTTTCATGGCGCCTTCTCTTTTGAACGGCATGTGACAGTCGGCGCAAGCGACACCGGCCCGGGAATGGATGCCTTGACTCCACATTTCGAATTCGGGGTGTTGAGCTTTGAGAGTTTCGGCTCCGGTTTCGGCGTGGACCCAGTCTTTATGTTTTTGTTCCTCATAATAAGCATAAATATCATCCACTTTGAGACCTTTCTGCCAGGGGTAGACGAGACGTTTTTCTTTTCCCTTAAAATAATATTCGACGTGGCATTGGCCGCAGACGAATGAGCGCATTTCCTGACGGGTGGCGGTTTTGTTCACGTCGTAATTTTTTATTCCCTGCGATTCTTTGTAGGCGCGGATACCCTCGATGAACGCGGGACGGGTGACCCGGAGGTCCAGAGTTTGAGGGTCGTGACAGTCTATACAGGCAACGGGATGTGTGACTTGTTTGCGGGCTTCTGCGTACGGCATTGAATTCAGTTTTTCAAATCCTTTGAACAGGTCGCCGTTTCCGGCTTTTTTATACGGGACGTAGACGGACGCGTGACAATGGAGACAGGTGCCGGGCTGAGGCGCGGCCTGCTGACGTCCGGTGTAGGTTTGGTCGTCAAGCATGTAGGCATGACCGCG
>CAYHWZ010000449.1:0-1630 GCA_964359975.1 uncultured Elusimicrobia bacterium
TGAAGATACCCCTCTGGAATCTAACCCCACCGTCTTATTTTAGCAAAATAAAAGCCCTGTGTCTGCAAGCACCCCAATCCCCTGCCACTTTCCCGCGCCGTGCACAGAGAAATCAATGATTTTCAGTTTTAGAATCTGACCGCAGTGCCCAGCAGAAAAGTCAAGTCCGGCGCAGGACGAGTCAATCCCGTCTTTACCCCGCAATCCACGTCAAAGTTTTTGGTCACGGGATAGATAACACCGCCCAGCATGAATATCGGATCCGTGTCCGCATCCATCACCGGATTCCGGTCCATGCCGATATTCACCACCCCTCGGATTGCACGGTACAGGATTCCTTCCGAAGCAAAGGAAGCGTGCCACAGATTCTGTATCTCACCCAGATTGTTTTCGTTCCTGTCATATCCAAGATTCAAGTGAACAGCCCTGCCATGCGAAACAGACCGGGAGATGATGAAGAAAATCTCATAGTTGATATTTCCCCGCCCAAGACCGTTTTCCTGGTTTCCCGCCGGTAATGTTATGCCGGGCTTGAGAGCAAGAGATAGACTGTTTGTTTCCAAGAACCTCCATTTTATTCCAAGCGGAATATCGGTGATTCCATGCGTCATGAAATCCAAATCCGTATTCCTGGTTTCGATGTGTTCTGCAGGCACACACAGCGACGCGTCAACCGTATCCGTAACACCGAAGGACAGGATCGAGGAAAAATTGAGCCTTTTTCCGGTTGTTTCATCTTCCCGGTCATACTCATATTCGCTGTTCATTTCGAGTTGATACCGGGTCCTGCCCTGCGTAGCGGTATCGTCAGTGATGAGGGGATGCGCGGCAATAACCATTGTCGGCAGACATCCGCACATTACCGCCGCGACCAGCATCTGTTTCACAATATTGTCCAGCCATCTGACAATCATGGGACAACTCCTTTCCGCGAGCCTGCATATTCCGATTTGCGCCGCAACGCCGGTTCAGGTCAATGAACCACCTGCAGTTCAGCCGCAGCCGTATCCTCCGTCAATTCTGACCCAAACACGCCTTCTTTGCCCGGTGACAGACCTCTCAGAGCCGAACGAATCATCCGAGCCAGGTCGGAAAATTCCCCCCGGTTCAGATCCAGAGTGATCCGTCCGTAGACCAGATGAATCCGGTCACAATTATCGCAGACAACTATTCTGCCCACACCCTGCTCTTCAGCCAATGTTTTTCTCATATTTTCATTCTCCATTCAGTTTCCCGCGTTCATGGCGAATGGTCGCCAAACTCATGCGTATTCGCCGACAAATAAAGAAGCGTCACTGCCTGCCCCCCCCCCGGGCTCTGAACTTTACCGATTCCTTATTTATCTTTGTGCCCGGATCCCGATTCATATCGGGAAAAGTTTCTGGCCTGAAACAGATACACCCTGCTCTTTACAGCATTCCCGTGTTGCCCCGGGGCGGCAGATGGATCCGGCGGCAGCGTCCGCGCTTCAGCTCAAACGCCGGAAGGTTTCAGTATTGCAGGCAGTTTTCCGCAAAGACAGCGGCGATACCGTACCGCGGGATCCTGCGCCGCACGAACCTGCTTTCCCTTTCCGATTTCCACCATCTCAGCCCCCATAAACAGACTCAACCTGCCAACAGCATAATCA
>CAYHWZ010000450.1:0-1610 GCA_964359975.1 uncultured Elusimicrobia bacterium
GGCGTTTGCAGGACTGCTCTCCGGCGCTCCAACGGAAATCGTGCCGTGCGAAAGTGTGAAACTGGATGTGCCGGCCAGTGCGGAGATTGTGCTCGAAGGTATTGCCCGTCCCGGACGCCGCGCAATGGAGGGCCCCTTCGGAGATCATTTTGGGCATTATTCTCACGCATCAGAATTTCCCGTGCTGGAAGTGCAGTGCATCACGCGCCGCAAAAACGCCGTCTATCATTCAGCCGTCGTCGGTAAGCCGCCGCAGGAAGACAAAGCCATGGGCGAAAGTATCACCAAAATATTTGCTCCGCTCATTAAAATTATGAAACTGGAACTTGCGGACCTGTGGGCATTTTACGAGGCAGGGTTTCACAATCTGCTTGTTGCGGGAGTGCGTCAGCGTTACACAAAAGAAGCGGTAAAGACCGCGCTGGGACTGTTGGGCGAAGGACAACTTTCGCTGTCCAAGTGTGTGATAGTGGTGGACCCTGACGTGAACGCGCGCCATTTTCCGTCGGTGCTGGCGGCTCTGCGCAAGAATTTTGACCCGCAGGACGATTTCATTCTTTTGCCCGGCACTTCACAGGACACGCTGGACTTTACCGGCCCAAAAATCAACCGCGGCAGTAAAATGATTCTGGATGCGACCGGCGGAAACACGCGCGCCAAGTCTGAACCGGAGAAAACTATAATCCTGAATCTCACGATGGAACACCGCGTGTGGGAGAACACTTTGCTCGCGGTTAAGACGGAAAAAGACAGCCGCGCCGTGCTCACAGAACTTTTAAAAAAGCCCGAACTTCAGCAGTTTAAAATCATTGCATGCGTCAGTCCCGACGTGGATTTGCAAAATGACATCTCGCTCATCTGGGGCATTTTCACGCGGTTCGATTGCGAGCAGGATATTATTTTCGGACAGACAGAACAGCGCGGCGCGCGTCTCGTGTGCAAAGGTCCGATGGGTATTGACGCTGCCTGGAAATCCCGCTATCCCGACCCGGTCGAAATGCCGACGGAAATCCGCCAAAAAGTCGAGAGTCGCTGGACCGAATATTTCCCGTAAAAGATATTGTCGCGGCTTTCACCCTTCACTCATCAACCTTCATATCATCCAGGGGATTGAATTTTTGCGGAATCGGGGATAGACTTATATTGTCCTCCGAAAAGTCCGGGGAACTGTTCTCATCTTTGTCTTCATGGTCTGAGTAGTTGCACAGAAAGCATCGCGGGGGTGACCCGAAATGTATGAGACAATAATCCTTGGAATTGCCTGCCTGTCAGCGCCGTTGTTCGCGAAGTATTCCGGTTACGAAATCACCAAAAAGCCGTTCGATATGGTCGGTGTGGCCGGCCTGTTTTTCCTGCTGGGCGCGGCGTTCACTCTGGGGCCGTCGAGAGTGGAGTTCCTGCTCAATATCGGGACCATCGGTTCGATTGTGTCGCATGTGCTGGGATGGCTGATGCTGATTGTGGGAGCGTTCCGCAGCGCAGTGGACGTGCTCATGGAAAAAGAGCCGCAAAACAATCCGGAACTGCCGCGCGTCAACGGTTCCAGTATCCGGGCCCGATCCTGAACATCCGGGTCCAGTCCGTCGGTAATCCATAAAAAGTGAGCACTG
>CAYHWZ010000451.1:0-1598 GCA_964359975.1 uncultured Elusimicrobia bacterium
TGTCCGCTCATTTCAAACTCACGAACAAACGCCCATGCTCAAAGGAAAGTTCAATCTTTCCCTCCCGCAGCAGCCAACCCACGGACAAATGCGTCAAAGACGCCGGCGACAACAGTTCCGATTTTAATTTTATCAGGGAAGTTTTTCCGTTTTTATCAAGATAATGCCAAATTCTGCCCGACAATGCTCCAATTGAATTCGCCGAAATCCCGTCCGCAACCTTTTGAGACTCCATCCTTTTATCCGGATATCAAAGCGTCTGAATCTGAAACATCGACTGCCCTTTCGTCACAGGTTTCCCATTCTCACCCAAAATTTTCACAATCTTGCACGCAGTCTCTGCCTTTATCTCATTCATCACCTTCATGGCTTCCACAATGCAAAGAGTGGTCCCCGCTTCCACAGAATCCCCCACCTTGACAAATGGCTGGGCTTGCGGCGACGACGAACGGTACAACATACCGGTGATAGGAGAATTAATAGTCTGACCCGGCGCAGGAGGAAGCGCAGCAGCCGCAACCGGAGCAGACTCCGGCCTTTCAAGCGTATAATCCGACTTGCGTCTGAACAAAAGGCGGGGATCCAACTGTGCGTCGGCAGACTTCTGCGCGCGCCGGAGCGTTATCTTACCGGCAGGAGTCTCGACCTCCAATTCCAAAAGGCCGGAACGCACCATCTCATCGTAATAAAACGATATCTCTTCCGCGGTCAACTCTTTGGATTCTTCAGTCATTGCACCCTGAAATATTTTAACGCATCCCCTCTCAAGACTGCAACCGGGCCTTCCGGATTACCGGCGTCCCCCGGGTCTCGACGACGGTCTGCGCGGCGGCCCGTCGCTGGGTTTGCGGCGGTACTCTTCCAGACTCGCTCCGCTCGCTTCCAGCAGCACCGCTTTACGCGAAAGGTTCACGCGGCCCTGAGGGTCAATTTCCACACACTTCACAAGCATTTCGTCGCCCTCTTTGGTCACGTCCTCAACCTTCTCCACGCGGTTTATGTCCAACTGAGAAATGTGCACCAACCCTTCCTTGCCCGGCAACACTTCGACAAACGCTCCGAACGTCATCAAGCGCGTCACCTTGCCCTTGTAATTCTTGCCCAGTTCCACCTCAGCCGTACAGCTTTCCACCATCTGCTGAGCCATGGTCACGCCCTTGGCATCCGTGCCGGACACAAAAACCTTGCCGTCGTCCTCCACTTCAACCTCAGCGCCGCTCTCTTCAATAATACGGCGGATATTCTTGCCGCCAGGCCCTATCAGCATCCCGATCTTGTCCACCGGAATCCTCACAAGCACCATCTTCGGTGCAAATGCCGAGAGTTCCTTGCGCGGCTCTTTCATCGAACTTTCCATAATGTCCAATATCTTGAGACGCCCTACCCGCGCCTGCTCCAGCGCAGATTTCAAAATTTCCAGCGACACTCCCTGAATCTTCAAATCCAGCTGAAGTCCGGTCACACCCTGTCTGGTGCCCGCAGACTTGAAGTCCATGTCTCCGATATGGTCTTCCAGACCGATAATGTCCGAAACCACCGCCACTCCACCGTCGCCTTTACCGTCCTTGCCAAAGAAGAGCCCCATCGCAATACCTGCG
>CAYHWZ010000452.1:0-1595 GCA_964359975.1 uncultured Elusimicrobia bacterium
GCAAAAGAAGCGGCATGGCCTGTGTTTGGTAAGGTCGGACTGTTCTGCGGTGCGCTGGTTTCAGTCAGTTTTTTGCTGTTGGGCGCGAGGACAGGGATTGAAAAAATGCCGAATATGGAAGTGTTTTTCTCGCCTATGATTGCGTTCGGTATGCTGGTGATTCTGGCAGCAACAGCGCTGTTCTCCAAGAGTAAAGAAAATGCTTTTCTCGGTATTGCGGTCACGTGGCTGGGGATTTATTATGTGGCCTGGTCTTTGAGTCATCTTTTTTTGGTGCGCGAAATCAGGCCCGACGGTTTGTTGTTCACGGTGTTTCTATTCGTGGTGATATGGACTCTGGATATCGGCGCGTATCTGGGCGGTACGAAATTCGGCAGGTTGAAACTTGCGGAATATGTGAGCCCGAAGAAAACATGGGAAGGTGTGATGGCCGGCACACTTTCTGCCCTGGCTGCAGCCGGGATTTGTCAGCAGGTGGCGAGTAAAGTTTTTGGCAGACCGTTTGCGCTTAATCAAGCCATATGGATGGGGTTGGTGATTGTGATTTTGGCGCAGTTGAGCGATTTGTCGGAATCTCTTTTTAAGCGCAATCTGCAGGTGAAGGATTCGGGGAATCTGCTGCCGGGTCATGGCGGGATGCTGGATAGGTTTGATTCTTTTCTGCTGACTGCGCCGGTGTATTACTATTTGCTGGTATTTTTTGTGGCGAAATGAGCAGGAAAAGTGTGAAACGGCTGGTTATCTTGGGTTCTACGGGTTCTATCGGTGAGAGCGCGCTTAAAGTGGTGAGCGCGTTGAAAGGGTCCTTTTCCGTCGTAGGGCTTACCACTGACCGCAATATTGAAAAGTTGGCGGACCAGGTCCGAAAGTTTAAGCCGCGCATTGTGGGTATTGTGAACGAAAAGGCGTGCGCCGCGTTCAAGAGCCGGTGGGGAACAGAATTTAAAAAGACCGGACTGAGGATAGTGCCGGGCCGCGAATCGCTTGAACAGGCGGCTACGGTGCAGGGTGCGGACTTGCTGCTGTCCGGAGTGGTTGGCGCCGTGGGTCTCAGGGCTCTGCTGTCGGCATTGAAAAGCGGCCGGACCGTAGCGCTGGCGAACAAAGAGTCGCTTATCATGGCAGGCGATTTGGTGATGAAAACCGCGCGTAAACATGGCGCAACGATATTGCCGGTGGATTCGGAACATTCCGCAATGTTTCAGTGTATTCAGGGGCAGGCCGGTAATCCGATTCATAAGATTGTGCTGACTGCGTCCGGCGGGCCGTTTTACCGGTTCGACGGGGACCTCTCGAAAGTTTCAGTGGAGAAAACGCTTGCTCACCCGAACTGGAAAATGGGGCGCAAGATTACGGTTGATTCGGCCACGTTGATGAATAAGGGACTGGAAGCGATCGAAGCTCATCATCTGTTCAATATCGGACTGGACAAAATCCAGATTGTGATTCACCGTCAGTCCATTATACATTCGGCAGTGGAATTTGAAGACGCATCCATACTGGCCCAGCTTTCGCATCCGGATATGTGTCTGCCGATTCAGTAAGCACTGACATTCCCGAAACGTGAAGTCTGTCCCATACAGCGTCTGGATTTT
>CAYHWZ010000453.1:0-1586 GCA_964359975.1 uncultured Elusimicrobia bacterium
CATATCCACGCCGATGACGCGGCCGGCCGGCCCGGCCAGCCGGGCGGCCAGGAACGCGTCCCGGCCGGCGCCGCAGCCGAGATCCAGGATGGCGCACCCGGTCAGCAGCGGCGGCAGGGGCGACCCGCACCCGTAGAACCTGTCCAGCACATCCTGCGGAATATGCCCCACATCCGCGTCATCATATTTCACCGGACAGCAAAGTTCCGCCTGCGGCTTTTCCGCCGCCTTCCCGTAAAATTTCTGCACCGCCCGGTACGGCTTTTCCACGTCGAACGACAGCACACAGTTGGAATGCAATAACCGCACCTGCGGCAAATTGCCTGATGACAGCCACGCCTCCGCATCTTCACTGCACGAAACCGAATCCTCACCCATCGCATGAATCACCGACGGAGCAGTATACCCCGACCGTGTGTTGAACGCCCGCCGCTTCCCGTCCGCAACATCAAACATCACATCTTTCATCAGTTCCACATACAGCGGATAATAAGGGTCGCACCCTGCAAAATTCCCCTCATGCCCGTTACTGGAAAAAAAGAAACTGTGCTCAATGTCCCCTCCGCCCGTGAGGAACCGGAACGCGTCCCCGGCCAAATTATCCGCCTGCGCCACACTCGCCGCCCGGATTTTTTTCGCCGCCGCGCTTTCCAGCCACACATTTTTCAACCCGCCCCCGTTCAGCGCGCCCAGATTCAAAGACTCATGCCCCGCCATTGCCGCCGACGGATACACATTCCCGTCCATATACAGACAGAGCGATTCCCAGCAGAGATTGCCCATATCATAGCGCACATACGGATACCCGTTCACACGCAGTTTCAGCGATTCAATATTGTCAAACACAATGCCGAGCGATTCCGCAGACACCTTCACCCTGCGCGCCAACGCCAACAATTTCTCCGTCGAGGGAAACGCCCCCGATTTATCATCTAAAATCCGTCCTCGTTTATGCAGCCACATCAAGTGAACAGATTTCGCGCCCGATTCCTTAGCCAGCGCCGGCAGATTTTCCAGTTCCGCCAGATTTTCCGCAGTCACCGCCGCAGTCAGCGAAGTTTCAAACCCCAACTCACCGAGCATCTTAAGCCCTGCGCACGCCTTTGCAAAAACCCCGGGCCCGCGAATCGCGTCATTCGTCTTAGCCGTAGCCCCGTCAATACTCACCTGAAATTTCACCCGTGCGCGGTTGATATTTTTCAAACGTTCCGACCGCTCCCCGGAAAACAGCGTAGCATTCGTCATAATTACAATTTCTTTGCCCAGCGTTTCCGACGCGTGATGAACGAGCTCAAAAATATCCGCACGCGAAAATGGTTCCCCGCCCGTAAAATAAAACCGTTCCGTCCCCAACTGAGCCGCCTCATCCATCGCGCGGAAATAAAATTCTTTGTCCAGCCCTTTATCCCCGCCCGGCCCGGACGACACCAGACAATGCGTGCACGACAGATTACAAGTCTGCGTAAGATGAATCCAAAACTCCCGAATCCGTTCCGGTTTAAGGAACGCGTCCCGCCCCGCATATTTCGTTGTGACCGCCGCCCGCTCCAAAACAATTTTCCTGATGATTGCCTCGCGCAAAAACT
>CAYHWZ010000454.1:0-1584 GCA_964359975.1 uncultured Elusimicrobia bacterium
GCACCCTCTCCCCGCTGACCGCGGGTTCGAAGTGGAAGACGCCGTCATCGATGGGCCGCAGTCTGTGGTGTTCGACCAGGCGGAAAACCGTCTGCACACGGTGAAAGCCATTCTCGCCTTGATAATGGGCGGACGGCCGTAGAATAAACGGCAGGGATGAGACCGCGAGGGATGAGGGATGAGACAAAGGTGTTCAGCCGTTTTTTTCGTTGTCTCATCCCTCATGGTCCCATCCCTCATCCCTGTCGTTTGTCTTACCCCCGGTTTTTTTGTAAAATAACAAAATTGTAGTCAACCAGGACAATTTTTGGTGAAAGACACACAGCCGCCTGGCGTTTTCAAATATCTTGGAATCGGACTCCAGCTCGCAGTCACCATTTTGCTCGGTTTCCTCATCGGCTACATCGTGGACAAAAAGTTCGGCACACTGCCCTGGCTCACATTGCTATGCAGTGCGCTCGGATTGGGAGCGGGATTCTATAACGTGCTGAAACAGCTTGAAAAAAACGGCAACTGAAATGAAATTAACCAAACTGACCCGCGGCGCTGCCGCTATCTCCGCATTCACACTGGCGTCGTTCGCATTCATTTATTTTGTTCCCCTTTCCGCATTTTCGCGCGACGGCGCACAGCTTGGCGCAGCAATTGCATCGGCCAACGCTCTCTTGTGTCTTGCCGCGCTTTCATGGTGCTATTTGAAGTCAGATAAAGTATTTTTCAGCGCCTTTTACGGCGGCATGTTATGGAAACTGTCCGTCCTGGGCGCAACGGTCTTTTTACTGGCGCGCGCCGGCTCGTCAGCGATAGTTTCCATGCTTCTCGCGCTTGCGGTCATGACCGTTATCCTGAACATTATTGAATTATTTTATCTGCCTGTACCTGTCGAATGGATTTCAAAGAAGTCCTAGAACATCATATCCTTGACCACAAGTTCGGCGCCATGTTCACCGCCGGAGGCATCACGTTCGCATTCTCCAAACATCTGCTCATGATGTGGATAGCGTCCGCGCTCCTCATGGTCATATTGATCTGGTCCGCCAAAAGCAGAACTAAGACAGCAGGCAAACTCCGCACTCTGCTGGAAGTGATTATCCTGTATATACGCGACGAAATCGTGGTTCCGGCCATGGGCGAGCACGGCAAAAAATATCTGCCTTATTTTCTCACCCTGTTCTTTTTCATACTTGCCTGCAACCTGCTCGGTATGGTGCCCGGCGCAGCCACAGCCACAGGCAATATCGCCGTCACAGCAACACTTGCTCTCTGCACATTTTTTCTCATTCATATCGCCGGTATCCGGGAACAGGGACTGGTACATTATGTTAAAAGCATTGTCCCGTCGGGCCTCCCCGCATGGCTTATCCCCATCATGTTCCCCATCGAACTCATCGGCTTTCTCACCAAAACATTCGCGCTCTCCATCCGTCTTTTTATGAACATGATTGCAGGCCACATCGTCACGCTGGCGTTCCTCGGACTGATTTTTATTTTCGGCGCCATCAACCCGTGGATAGGGCTCGGCACCGCGTCCTTTTCCGTCGCCATGTCGCATTATAATTATATAGATCGGAAGAGCGTCGTGTA
>CAYHWZ010000455.1:0-1580 GCA_964359975.1 uncultured Elusimicrobia bacterium
GACACTCAGGGTCTGATATGGGTGAACTTTCTCGTCGGTAAAATATCCGCTTTTTGAGCGGTTTTTTGCTTTTTAGGGCCTGTTTGTCCGGTTAAAGCCGTCCGCAACATCTTTCCCCGCCCCGTCTATCCCCCTAAAACACCCCTGGCACAGAACTTGCTGTAGTTAGTATTGTATGAACTTCACGACCTCCATCCTGACAGAAATCTTCAAAATGACAGTTGGAATGACGGCTATCTCACGCGCGGGCGCACACCTATACGCGCGCGGGATTTTTTTTGTCCTTGCATCAGACAAAAAGTGTCTGATGGGGACCGCAAAGGAGAACAAAATGAAAACTACGAAAACAGTCGGTTACGCGTTGGCCTGCATTGCGGAGTTGGCGAAGAGAATGGGCGAGTTTGTGCAGGTGAGCGAGATTGCGGCGGCGCAGAATATTCCGGTCTCATACTGCCAGAAAGTTTTGCTGGCGCTGTCGCGGAGCGGGATTGTGGTTTCGGTGAAGGGTCAGGGATTCTGCCTGGCGATTGCGCCGGAAAATATTTCGACTCTGAAAGTGATGCAGGCAATGCGGGAAGATTCGGCGGCTGAATCTGAGATGAGCGATTCCATCCGGTCCATCGGCGACACTCTGGCAATGAAAGTGAACGCGGCGCTGGCTGCTCTGACTGTGGCGGATGTTTTGATGGCGGGGAGATAACACCCGGAGTCGATCAGGTAAAAAGTGAGCAGAGTTTCAGCCATGAGAACGGCAGATAAGAAAGTAACCAACCTTTTCCGGTTGGCGGCTTTTGTTATCGGCTATTCTCTTTTTGTTTTCTCTGCTCCGCTGCGCGCGGATTCTAATCCCGGCAATGATGCGGGCGCGCTGCAGGTGCATGTCACGCCGAATGTTGAGCGCGGCGTGGAAATCGACACGTCAACGGTCAATCTGAATTTCGGCGAGGTCGAGATGGGGGCAACGGTACAGACTGTTTCTCCTGCGACGGTCACCATCACGGGGAATGTCACCAACACTGAACTGGACCTGAGCGCGCAGATCATCGGCGGATGGGTGTTTGACAGTGCGCAGACTTTCACATCCACGGGCACGAACCAGTTGGGCGCGTGGGCAACGTTCACTTCACTTTCATCCGCTGCGGTGCCGCTGCAGGGCGATGAATATTTCCGCGTGGGAACTTCCAGCGGAGCCAAGATAACTTCCAGCACTCATATTTTCAATTCGCAGAGAGTCGGCGTGCCGGGCGTCAACGGTATCGGCCGGTTTGAAAGCAATGCCGACGGGGCGAACATGGATTCGCTCGTGCCGGGCGACAAACGGCATCTCTGGTTCTTCTTCAGAACGCCGCAGACCACTTCCGTGACCAACGAACAGCAAATCCAATTTACTTTGTCAGTGTCGCCTGGACCGTAATTTATGAAATACATCATGACGAAGCAAGAAGAAGAGAAACTGGAAGATGAAGGCAAGGCAAACGGGAAAAAAGGAGGAATCAAAATGAAATCATGGATGAAGAAAGCAGTGAGCGCGATTGTCGGAGTCGGGATGTTAACGCTGGGACTGATGGTGTGGAACGTGG
>CAYHWZ010000456.1:0-1575 GCA_964359975.1 uncultured Elusimicrobia bacterium
CTCGAGGAACGGGAGCGACTCGATGTCGCCGACGGTGCCGCCGATTTCGGTGATGACCACGTCTTTGCCCGGCGCTACGCGGCGGATACGCTCTTTGATGGCGTTTGTAATGTGCGGAATGACCTGCACGGTTTTGCCGAGAAACTTGCCCTGACGTTCCTGATTGATGACCTCGTCGTAAATCTGTCCTGTGGTGGTATTGTTCTGACGGTGCATTTTGACGTTGAGAAACCGTTCATAGTGTCCGAGATCCAGGTCTGTTTCAGCGCCGTCATCGGTGACAAACACTTCGCCGTGCTGGTACGGGTTCATTGTGCCCGGGTCAACGTTGATGTACGGGTCCAGTTTCAGCATGCCGACTTTGAGTCCGCGGCCAATCAGACAGCGTCCCAGCGCCGAGGAGGTTATGCCTTTTCCGAGGGAAGAGACCACGCCTCCGGTCACAAAAATAAATTTAGTCATTCAGCAAATCCTTTCATACCAGTTTCCTGGCTTTTTCCAGATCGCGGCGGGTGTCCACACCGAACGATTTTTCCGCCACGATCACCACGCGCAGACGAACTCCGCGCTCCAACGCTCTCAACTGTTCCAGCATTTCAGTCTGTTCCAGCGGTGTCTGTTTCCACTTTGCAAATCTGAGCAGGAGACTCCGCCGGTAGGCGTAAATCCCCTGGTGATGATAATATCCCTTGAACCCGTGCGTGTCGCGGTGAAAAGGAATCGGCGCGCGCGAAAAATAGAGCGCGTTCGACGACTGGTCCACTACCACTTTCACAATGTCCGCGGATTCCGCGTCGCGGCTGTCTTTCAACACGCAAGCGGCTGTGGACATGAGCAGGCGCAGGTCCTTTTTCATCGGCGCAATCACGCTGTCTATTGTGTGCGGCGAAATGAGCGGTTCGTCACCCTGAATATTAACAATGATATCCGCGGCCATTTTTTTGGCCACTTCCGCCACGCGGTCGGTGCCGGACTTGGCTTTCTTTGAAGTGAGCATGGCTTCCCCGCCAAAATTCCACACCACGCGCATGATACGGACATCGTCAGTAGCCACTATCACGCGGTCCAGATACCGCGACTTCATGGCTTTTTCGTAAACCCAGTGAATGAGCGGTTTACCGTTCAGAATGGCGAGCGGTTTGCCAGGGAACCTTTTGGACCCGTACCGTGCAGGGATAACGCCGATAATTTTCATCAGAGTAAATTGAGCGACTGCTTGAGTTCGGATTGACTGACCGTGGCTGTGCCGAGTTTGGCCACTACATTGCCTGCAGCCAGGTTGGCAAGCATGGCGGACTGTACCAGACTTGCTCCGCACGCGAGTGAAAGCGCCAGCACGCTGATGACCGTGTCGCCCGCGCCGGTCACGTCGAAAACTTCCCGCGCTTTCGTCGGGATATGAGTGACTCTGGACTTTTCAAAAAGTGTCATACCTTCTTCGCCCTGGGTGATGAGCACGGACTCACAGCGGAGCGTTTTCAAAATGTCGCGTCCGAGTTTGTTGAGACCGTCCACAGGGTCCAGCTTGACGCGGCGCATACCGCCGAGCGCTTCGCCGAGATTCGGAGTGATGCA
>CAYHWZ010000457.1:0-1550 GCA_964359975.1 uncultured Elusimicrobia bacterium
CATCACTGCGCTGGTCAACGACACGGATGATTGGGAAACCGCGCTGCGCTGGACGCTTTTTGCCGCAGGCATCATTATATGTGTTTTGCATATCACAGGGCAGTCCGCAAAATTTTTCTGGTCAAGGGACCCGAACCTTTTCGGCAGTATTCTGGCCATGATGACGGTACTGAGCGCCGGCATCTGGATACACGACAGTGAATGGAAACAATGGTGCGGCGCAGCCGGATGGGTGGCAGCCAGTCTGACGCTGTGCACTATCGGTTCGCTGGGCCCGATCCTGGCGGCGGGCACGGGAACTTTGGTTCAGGTGTTTTCCGCTACGCGCAGAAAGCAGGTTGTGACTGTTTGCGCAATTTTGGGGCTCGCAGTATTGAGCGCTGTAAAGTTTGAGACGAATCCTCTGGGACGGGTGTGGTATCGCAGGGTGCACGACGAGCACGTGTTTGAGCGGGTACAGATTTGGAAAGACAGCGCGCACTATTTCAAAAACTATTTTTTAACCGGCAGCGGGTTGGGTACGTACCGCGATGTGTATCCGGAATTCAAGTCGCTGGATGGGTTCAGAACCGCGCCGTACGCGCACAACGAATGGCTGAATATTGCCTGTGAAATGGGATTGGCCGGGCTGGCGCTCCTGGCATGGTTGTTGTGGAGTCTGTACGCCCGTCTAAGGCAAGTAGTTCAATGGTCAGCGAATCAGAAAATATGGTTTGCCGTTGGAATTGCGGCTGCGGTGCAGAGTGTGTCGGACGTGAATATGCGGTATTGTCCGGCGCTGTTGCCGGCCCTGTTCTGGATTGCGCTGGTTTCAAAAAGGCGGGAAGTGGTCATTCGGATGCGGTTCCTGCGAACCGTTTATATAGGGCTCGCGCTGGTCTCGATGGCTGCGTTTGCAGTGCCGGGAATTGCCTGGCGGATTTTCACAGCGCATTATCAGGACCCGGACCAACGTCTGCAGGACGCGCTCACAGCAGCGCGCATTGACCCGTTCAACGCCGTCTACCGTTTCGAAAGCAAGAGAATGCGGGACCTGCTTATCGCGATTGAACTGGAACCCCGCAACGTATGGTACCGCAGGGAAGCAGGCCGGTTTTATTTGAGACAGTGGCAGGAATCGAAAAAGACCGCAGATCTCCACGCCGCGGCTGAACAGTACGGTTCGATTCTCAAATACGCGCCAAATGTGCGTGAATTCCAGCCCGAAATCCGCGTAATTAACGCGCTTTGGCAGAATCAAAACAAAATACCGGCACGGCATTGACAATTATACCGACTTCTGCTATAAATACAGATGTCGCCCGTAAGGGTGGATATCTGAAAAATACAGCCAGCTATGAGGCAACTCATAGAGTGAAGGCCGCGCCAAAAATTTTACGCCGAGTAAAAACTGGAGCTGTTCACTTCAGTTTTTTCAGGCATTTTTTTTGCGTGTGCGGAAGCTGAATGCAAACTGTAACGGGAGAAAATGATTAAATGGCGGACTTAGCCGAACTGCTCGACAAATTGCCCCGGATACCTATTCCGGGTCTGGGTTCTTCCGATACCAT
>CAYHWZ010000458.1:0-1549 GCA_964359975.1 uncultured Elusimicrobia bacterium
GGGGAGTGATATTTTCACCCCCACCTTAGTCCTCCCCCGTCTAGGGGGAGGAAATGTTTGTTTGTAAATGGCGGGGAAATGTTCTTCAATATATGTATGGGGTATTTCCGTGAATAAATTGGCGGCGGAGGTTGTGTTGCTTGGGGCCGTGTATTGGCTGGAAGGGGTGTTTCCGCTTTTTCAAGGGAGGGGTCAACGTCAGCGGATTAGGCATGCGGGGATTAATATTGCGTTCGGCGCGGTCAATGGGTTGGTGGTTTCGCTGGTGTTTTCCGGAGTGACTCTGCAGGTTTGTGAATGGAGCACGCTCAATGGGATTGGGGTGCTGAATTGGGTCGGGGTTTCGGGTTGGGCACGGGGTTTGTGCGCGTTTGTTTTGTTTGATTTGTGGATGTATGGGTGGCATCGGGTGAATCATGAGGTTCCGTTTTTTTGGCGGTTTCACAGGATGCATCATTCGGATTTGGAAATGGATTGTTCGTCGGCGATCCGGTTTCATACAGGGGAAATTGTCTTGAGTTCGCTGGCGCGGCTGGCGGTGGTGCCGGCGCTGGGTATCGGCTGGCCGGAACTGGTCTTGTACGAATTGGTGATTCAGCCGGTGATTATTTTGCATCACAGTAATATTGCTCTGCCGGAATATGCGGACCGGATCCTGCGCGCGCTGATTGTGACGCCGAATATGCATCGTGTCCATCATTCGCAGGTGCGCGGCGAGACTAACTCGAATTATTCTACGGTGCTCTCGGTATGGGACCGCGCGGGACGGACGTTTTGCAAGAGGGAAGATGTGACGGCGATACGGTTTGGGCTGCCGGAATTTCTCGACGCAAAGTGGCAGTCTGCAGCCGGGATGATGAGGACTCCGCTTGTCTGAAACTGAAGATTGTTGTCTGGTGATTTTTGTGAAAGCGCCAGTGCCGGGGAAGGTGAAGACTCGGCTGGTGCCGCCGCTTACTTTTGAAAGCGCGGCCGCTCTTTACAAGGGATGGTGCGTGGCCTTATATAAGGAAGTGAACGGGCTTGCGGGGGTGAGGGTAGTGCTGGCGTATGATGCGTCGCCGGAATTGCCTACGCCGGAATGGATGTGTGCGGGTGTGCGCGCGCCGGAATTTTTCCTTCAGAAGGGAGCGGATTTAGGGGCACGGCTGATTGATGCGTTTGAACGGAGTTTTGAACGCGGGTTTAAGCGGGTGTGCGTGATTGGGACGGATTCACCGGAACTGCCGATGGGGTATATTAAGGAAGCGTTTGAGAGTTTGGGCGCGCATGATTTTGTGATTGGTCCGACGCAGGACGGCGGGTATTATCTGGCGGGCATGAGCGGGCGTGTGCGTGCGGAACTTTTCCGCGGAATCGAGTGGTCAACGGAGCGCGTGTACCGGCAGACTTTACAGAAGGCGGAGGAGCTCAAACTACGGACGCACATTCTGCCGGAACATTTTGACGTGGATACTGCGGCGGACTTGGGGAAGTGCGGGGGATGAGAGCGTATAGATATTTGACAGTGGATTTTGGAAAGGGTTACTGCAGAAATTCAAAACGATTC
>CAYHWZ010000459.1:0-1548 GCA_964359975.1 uncultured Elusimicrobia bacterium
CCGAACTCACATCCGCGGCAATGACATCCTCATAATGCGGACGCGCCTGCTCCGACAGACGCGGGTCCAGTTCCACCGCCCACACTTTACAGTTCGCGTGCTTCTTCAGATACTTCCCGAAGTGACCGCTCGCGCATCCGATTTCAAGCACCGTCCGGTCTTTCCCGATCATCCGCACCATCTTGACATCCGCCCAATGCGGGTCAATCGCCGCAATATCATAGCCCGGCCTTGAATAACGCACTTCCTGCCCGGACACACTTGTGGTTGACATGATGGCTGCTTTCAGCGGTTGGAAGAAATTGACATTTATATTCCCATTTTTCTAAATCGCCCTTGCACAATCCACCAGAGTTTTAGCCCTGTGATAATAGGTGTGTTTATCGAGCGCATCCTGATGCCCGCGCCGCGCGATTTCTTCACGTTCATCATCATGTTCAAGATAGTAAGCAACCTTGGATTCGAGTTCATCATAATTGCTGTAAGTAGCCAGCTGATTCCCGTCAGTAAATAGATCCGGAAACCCGTTCTGCACGCTGTCCGTCAGCAGGAAAGTCCAGCACCCCATCACCTCAAACACCCTATGATTCAAGTCCCCGCTGAAACTCCTGTTAAAAGCAATTTTTGTCTGGTTCCACACCTTCACAGTCTCCTCGCCGAAAATGTTGCTGAATATACCGACCTTAAACTTTTTCGATAACCGTCCCAGCCATTCCGCCCGTTCCGGATAAACTTTCGCGTCCGCATTGCCCACAAACGCCAGGTCGTATATTCGCGGCAGATTCAGCGGCTTGTGAAAATCCGGGTCAAAAGCAACGGGCAACCATTCACTCGGCACCTGGCTGAATTTGTCCGTATAATCCTTGTGACAGGTGAACACTTTGTCAAAATCGCGCTGAATGTACTGCTGAAACCTCTGCTTGTGATCAATGTGCGTGTCCATGGACCAGAGCAGTTTCGGCCCGTCAAATCCCCTCATACCCCACAGATGATGCTGACCCGGACTGTCCACCTCGATAACAGCGTCGAACCGTTTACCCGCCCGCCGTTCCATCTCCCGCACTGTCACAGGAACCCCTTTCGTCACATAGAACGGTAACCGGTGGCTCCAATCCGTCCAGTACGGCGTCTCGTCAATGTAACAAGGCGTCACATCCACGCCCTGCGCCGCAAAATATCTCTGATGATAATATCCTATCATGTGCCAGCGCTTGCTGTAAGTGACGAGCAGATTCTTGATATTCATCAGACAGCCGCCGACAAAAATATGCGGAGTATATTCTCACCCAATCCTGTACATCGCTTCAAACACATGCTGAAGCAGCGAATTAGTCTTTTCAAAAAGCAATTTCCAGTCCTTTCTCACCGGATATTTCCGATGTTCCGTCACGATCCCGTCCTCCAGATTCATGACGCCATAGGTCTGCTTGATAAAGAACAAGCCCGCGCATTTCCTGTCCGCCAGCGCAAAATAATTCTCCACATGTTCATCAATCATTTCCTGAAACGAGTTGATATTGCAGAACAGGGCCAGCGTCTTGTCCTCAA
>CAYHWZ010000460.1:0-1543 GCA_964359975.1 uncultured Elusimicrobia bacterium
ATCTGGAAACTACCGAGGAAATCCGCTTTTTCAAGCTGATGAAAATCGCCGGTTCGTACTGGCGCGGAGACGAGCACCGCGAACAGCTCCAGCGCATTTACGGCACTGCCTGGTCTTCGCAAAATGAACTTGACGACTATTTAAAACGATTGGAAGAAGCTAAAAAGCGCGACCACCGCGAACTCGGCGCGCGTCTGGACCTGTTTTCCATCCAACCTGAAACCGCCGGACCCGGCCTGATTTTCTGGCACCCCAAAGGCGCCATGGTCCGCAGTATCGCCGAAGATTTTGTCCGCGACACTCTCAAGAAAGAAGGATACCAGTTTGTCTACACTCCGCACATTGCGCGCCTTGATTTGTGGAAAACTTCCGGTCACTGGGACTATTACCGCGAGAACATGTACCCGCCCATTGACATCGAGAATCAGCCCTTTATTATCAAACCCATGAACTGCCCGGGCCATATCCTTATATATAAGTCCGGCCTGCGCTCTTACCGCGACCTGCCCATTCGTCTGGCAGAGTTCGGCACCGTATACCGGTTCGAACGCAGCGGTGTGATGCACGGACTCATGCGCGTGCGCGGGTTCACCCAGGACGATGCGCACATTTTCTGCCGCATGGACCAGATGGAAGAGGAATGCGCCCATATTCTCGACCTTACTCTTTATATTCTCAAGACTTTCGGATTCACAGATTACGACGTCAAGTTGTCCACCCGTCCGGAAAAATACAGCGGCACCCTGGAGAATTGGGAACTGGCCGAACAGGCGCTCAAACACGCCCTCGAAAAGAAAAATCTGCAATATGAAATCGACACGGGTGAAGGCGTTTTCTACGGCCCGAAAATCGATTTGAAAATCAGAGATTGCCTGAACCGCGAATGGCAATGTTCAACCGTGCAGGTGGATTTTAACCTGCCGCAAAAATTCGACGTCACATACCGCGACTCGCAGAGCAAAGAAGTCAACTGCGTCATGGTCCACCGCGCATTGCTCGGCAGTCTGGAGAGATTTATCGGTGTGTTGATAGAGCATTACGCAGGCGCGTTTCCCATGTGGCTGGCTCCTGTGCAGGCGCGCGTGCTTACCATCACAGATGCCGCCGTTCCCTACGGACAGGAAGTTGCCCGCGCGCTGAAGAATGAGAATATCCGCGCCGAATGCGACGACACTTTTGAAAAAATCGGTCTAAAAGTGCGCGAATCCGAAATGGCCAAAGTGCCCTACGCCGTAGTCGTCGGAGCCAGAGAAGCGGAAAGCAAAACAGTCAATATCCGTAAACGCGGCGGCGCAAATCTCGGCACCATGACCCTTGAAAATTTCATCGCGCTTGCCAAAAAAGAGATCACCGAACGTACCGTCTGAACTTGACACGCTCGGAATTAAAATCTATAATGGTTGCGCAGTTATTTTAATGATTCAGGAGGAATATCGGCTTATCAGCAGCTACAGTTTTGAGGTGGGCTTAAATCAGTAAGAGTCCCGAACCCCGTATAAACGAACAGATCCGAGCGCGGGACGTACGCTTGGTAGACGAGGAC
>CAYHWZ010000461.1:0-1541 GCA_964359975.1 uncultured Elusimicrobia bacterium
CCCCCATTTTCCCGATTTGAAATGGAATTCCGTGGTAAAGGTGTCGGCCGGACGGCGGGGCGTTTTTACCGAGGAAAGCGGAAGAGGCGTTTAACCAAGGAGCGAGGTTGAGGGGTTGATAATCCATCGGAAATTATTTGCTCATTTTTTTGCTTGCATTTAATTATAAAATTAGTAATTTGTAAAGTAACTTTGTAAAGCAACTTTATGGTGAAATTGAATTCGCAGGTCAAGCGCAAACCCACGATGCGCGCTGTCGCCGCAAAAGCGGGCGTTTCGCATACCACGGTTTCGTTCGTGCTCAGTGGACGGACGCGTCCATCAGCGAGGCAACCCGCCAGAAAGTCCTGAATGCCCAACAGACGCTTGGTTACCGGGTGAATCCGTTTTCCCGCGAGTTCGTGTTGCCCGCCCGCCGGTCACTTGAAACCAAACGACTGCAGCGACTGGCTTTCTGTCTGGTGGGAGTGCCCTTCAACGACGAGGTTTACACGCCTTTTCTCAACGGTATCATGGACGAATGCCAGAATCAACAATTCCAACTTTCGGTTCAAACGCTGCAATTGTCTTCAGATGGCGAAGTGATTCTTCCCCCGGCGCTTCGCGATGGAAATCCGGATGGAATCATCCTCTCCGGTTTTGTGAATGACGACGCTGTCGTTTTCCTCCAAAAAGCGGGGATCCCTTTTGTGGTGCTGGGCAATTACGAACTGAAAACCCCGGTGGTCAGCGTGCGGATTGATCTGCGGCGCGCGGGCGCGCTGATCGCCGGCCAACTTCTCGATCGGGGCCACCGGGAAATCGCCTTCGTCATGGTCACCTTGAAACATGCCTATGAGAGAGAGCTGTTGGACGGCGTCCGCGAAGCCCATGCGCTGTGCGGGGTTCCCTTTTCGTACGCTAACCTGCTCTCCAAAGGCGGCGCCTTTACGCCGCCGCTTCCTTTCCTCGAACCTTTTCTGAAGCGCAACCCGCGTCCAACGGCCCTGGTCATCGCCAATACGAGCGCGGCGGACGGCTGGCTGACGGAACTGTGCGCGGCGCAGATCAAGGTTCCGGAAGAAGTGGAAATCGTCTCATTGGTCAGCACGGCCAGCGCGCCAAGAAATCCGCGTTACAACGTGTTGAACATCGGCCTGGAACGCAGCGGCCGCCTGGCCGTGAAACGGCTCGCCGAAATGGCCGATTCGTCGCCGATCGGACCTTCGGTCAGCGTCCTGCCGCCGTTGGACTGGCTGAAAGCCAACGGTCAAAAGCAGGTTGCAGGTTGAGCCGGACAGCGAACTTCTCAACAGCCAAAAAAACATTTTTCAGAACCATCCTATGGAATCTTGAAATAAAGTTTTTTCGATGAATTTAGAAAAAAACAAAGCGAGGTTGCGAAAAATGAGTTTAAGGATCTTTGGTTCGGTGAGCACACGCGCCCTCGCGTGTTCGGTTGGGCGCCACGCCCAACAGTTTTCCCTCGGAAAAATCGGCGTGGCGCCGATTTCCACACTCGTGGGCGCGTGTGCTTCCCAAGTTTGGATCCGCCGCGGCTC
>CAYHWZ010000462.1:0-1535 GCA_964359975.1 uncultured Elusimicrobia bacterium
ATTCTAAGAAAGCTAAAAGAGAATTTCTCATAGGCGCGCCCGAAGGGGATTTAACAGCAACAGAAACAACTGCGCCTCCCTTCTTTTCTCCCTTTTTCCGTCATTGGCGAATCAGCCGGATGCTGACAAGGAGTAAGGAAAAGAGGGGTGTGTCGTAGCCGCTTCTATTCTGTTGTTGGGTCCCCTTCGGGCGTGCCTATGAGAAATTGTCATTTTGCTAAATAAAAATACCTTAGTCGCCGTTGTTCGAAATCCCGACGGAACGTCGGGATAAGTTCGGCGACAAAAAGCAAAATGATAATTTCTCATGCCCGTTGGGGTGCCCTTTTTACTTCTTTGCGCCCCGTTTCTTGCTTTTTGGGCAAGCAAAAAGGAAGAAATGGGGCACCCAACGGCAACCCGTTAGAAAATCAAATACAGTTAAAAAGTTTATTTTATTCCAGGACGTGATCTACTTCTTCAGCCGTATCCCCATCTTCTTCTCAAGCGACTTCACCTTGCCGGTGATGCGCCCCACCGCGTTCTTGCGGTCGTCTATGGTGATGGCAATCGCCACTCTCGGACAGGTTCTGAGCAGTGTCTTGCGGCAGCGGTTGATCAAAGTCATTATCTGGTACCATTCGCCCTCCACCACTGTGCTCATGGGTCCCACGCGGTAGTCGAGGCCGCTTTCAGCAACGAGTTTCATGGCTTTGGCCAGCACGCGGGAAAGTGAATCGTTCTTTGTGCCGAGCGGTGTAAGAGTGAACTGGGCTATCACTTTACCGCCATCATCTTTTCCAACGCATTGCGCGCACGTCCAGCAATCGGTTCTGCCACGGTAACGCGGTGCACGTTGTCTTCGAGCGACCAGAGCACCTTTTCCAGGGTGATTTTTTTCATGAATTCGCACGACGCTTCCTGAGCCGCGGGATAAAAAACTTTCTTGGGATTTTCCTTTTCCAGACGATGGATGATGCCGACTTCCGTGGCGATGATGAATTCTTTGGAATTGGACTGGTGCGCCTGACGCAAGATACCGTCGGTGGATAGGATGTGGTCGGCCATGCTCATGCAGGCCGTGAGACACCCGCACTCGGGGTGCATGAGAAATTCCGCGTCCGGGTGGTCCTTCTTAAGTTGTTTGATGGGTTCCGGCCGGATGCGCACGTGCGTGTGACAGGAACCGTTCCACAGGTGGATTTTGCGGTTGGTCTTGGTGCTGACCCATTTGCCGAGGTACATGTCCGGCACAAAGAGGATTTCTTTGTCTGCGGGGAGTGATTCCACTATGCGCAGAGCGTTGGTCGAAGTGCAGCAAATGTCCGACTCGGCTTTCACTTCCGCGGTTGTGTTCACATACGAGACTACCAGCGCGTCCGGATGTTCTTTTTTCCATGCTCTTAGCTGGTCGGCGGTGATACATTCGGCGAGCGAACATCCGGCTGTGAGGTCGGGGATGAGCACGGTCTTGTCCGGGCAGATTATAGCGGCTGACTCGGCCATGAAATGGACTCCGCAGATGATGATGGTGTCTGCTTTGGTGGAGGCCGCAT
>CAYHWZ010000463.1:0-1526 GCA_964359975.1 uncultured Elusimicrobia bacterium
CAGCCATGGGACTGTATTTTCTCCTAAAATATCTACTGAATTAAAAATTGGCGCGTACGGGATTTGAACCCGTGATCTCCGCCTTGAGAGGGCGGCGTCCTAAACCAGACTAGACGATGGCACCGGTAAATTTCCCGCAATATTCTGATGTTTATATCATTTTACCCGTGCAAAATCAAATCTTCTGCGCGGCGGTCAGAGGGTGTGGCTGAGCAGATATTCCTTTTTTACGTCGAGTATACGGCGGATTTGATGGGAATCCTCTGGTTCGAGCACTTTGACGATGGAATGTCTGTGCCGCAGTCCGGTCTCGTCCAGTTCGTTCATGTCAAATATTACCGGCGGAGGTTCTTCCGGCTGGGGCTGGGCATCGGCCATGATGCCGGCGTTCAGGTTCGGGTTCAGCGTCGGGTCGGGCATTACGGCAGGCGGCGGTTCTTCTTCGAACATGTAGAGCCGGGGGCGGGCAGGGTTGACCTGGCTGGGCCGGACCACGATGCCGCGGCGTCCGTCCTCAATCTGCACCATTGTTCCGACGGGGTAGTATCCGACGCAGTTCACCAGCAGTTTGACGATGAGCGGGTCGTAGTCTACGCCGCGGTGGTTGATGATCTGTTTCAGCAGACGGTCCTGGCGGTAACGGTTCCAGTAATGTTGGGGACTTTTAAGCGCGAGGTCGTAGCGGTCGGCAAGGGCCACGATTTTATGGATAATGTCCGGCGTGTAGCTGCCTTTTTCCGTCGGGACGCCCAGGTCCCGGTGGTGTTCGGCGGCGAGTACTCCGACTTGCGGGGTGAACTCTTCGCGGCTCAAGAGCAGTATCAGTCCCCAGTTGCCGTGCTGGCGGACGACTTCCATTTCCTGCGGTGAGAGCCGGTCTTTGCGCGAGGTCCACTCGCCGGGGATAGTCAGGCGTCCGAGATCGTGCATGAACGCGGCCAATGTGAGGTTGTTCATCTGTCCGGTGTTGAGGCCGTATTGTTCGCCCATGGCGCTGGCAAGTATGGCAACGTTGATGCTGTGGCACGCGTACGGGTCCATATCCTGTGCCAGGAGCGGCAAAAGCAGATAGGGGTCAACGCCCTTATTGCGGATGGTGGCGTTCATATCGTCGATCACGCGGAAAAGGGATTTGAGATCCTTCGCCGTGCCGGTAAAGATTTCTTCCTGCGCGGTTTTGAGCGCGTCAACGGATTTTTCGTACCAGTCGAGCAGGGTGCGTTTGCGCAGGGACTTGGACTTGCTGGCCTGGTCGTCGAGTTCGGCTTCGACAATGTGAATGGTGGAGATGCCTTTTTCCTCCAAAAGTTCGCCCGGATGCTCGGTGGTGGGTTTAAGCGCTTCGGAATTCATGATCTGGAAAAAGGTGAGCATTTCGTCGGTCTTGACACCTTTCATGAATGTGAGATATTTCACGCGGCAGCGGTTGAACCGGTCCACGAGCACTTCGTTGTCAGCGGTCTCCTCGATGGTGAACGCACCTTCCAGATATAGCATCTGGTCCATGAATCCGAACCCGATATCTT
>CAYHWZ010000464.1:0-1513 GCA_964359975.1 uncultured Elusimicrobia bacterium
CGATTCGCCCGACGTGTTGAACGCCGTCACATACCGCGCGTAACTCTGGTTCGGCGTGAGTCCTGTTTCCGCGTATTGGACAAGCGCGCCTGTCCCTGCCGAAGGTCCGACCGTGGCAACCAGTCCTCCGGTGGAATTGTAGAGTCTGAACCCTGTCTCATTTCCTGTCTGGTCAAACCATTCCCAGATGATGGATGTGGCCGCTACAGTGTTCGCGCCGAAATTCGCCGGGGACGACGGGAACACGTCCGAGGGCATGGCGCTGATGACCGTTGACGGTGTGCTTTCCAGTACGTTCCCTGCAAAGTTCGGCAGTCCTTTGTCCAGAGCTGTGACGTAGAAGTAGTAAGTGTTCTGGCCCGCCAGTCCGGTGAACGTGTACGATGTTGTCGGTGTATTCAGCGTGGCTGTCGTCGTAAACACATCCGCAGGCGCAGAGCTGTCCCAGTAAATTCTGTAAGAGGTGACATCTGTGGCTGTGCTCGCGGTCCATCCGATGGTAATGGTGGTGGATGTGACCGACGTTGTCAGTCCTGTGACTACCGGCGGTGCAAGGTCCAGAATTCTGGTATTGGCCTGTGGTCCGGTTTCAGACAATGTGTCAAGGATTGAAATATTGTTCTGCTCATCGCGGCTCTTAAGACCGAAATAGTATGTGGCGCCGTTATCAAGTCCGGTGAGGATTGTGCTCTCAAATTCGCCCGCATGCTGAGCCGGGAACGGTTCTCCAACGGCATTTGCGGCCGCGCTCCACCATGCGGTCGTGTCACCGAGCAAGTCTGTTACGCTGAATGTTGCAAATCGGATAAAGTATTCTTTCACCGGATCGTTCGCGGGTTGAGGAATGTTGTTCTCGTCCGGCGCGGTCCAGGTGAGCGATGCTTCGCCTTCTACGGTCAGTGAGGCAGCAGCGTCCAGATCCGTTACGCGTGCCGGAGGATAATTGTCCTTCGGACGGAAATGGATCTTCACGGCAGCGCCTGTGTCGGCGGCAACCATCGGCGGCGCTGTTATGGCGAGCGCTGTAAACGCGACTGTCAGCAGGGTGACTGCCCTCATTGAAGGGGCCAGTTCATCCAGCCATCGCATTTTTTTTACGAGCCAGTCTTTCATTTATTCTCCGTCATTTATTCTCAATCATTGAATCTCAATCTCACTTTCCAGCATTCGTTGCCGTCGGAAATACAGACCGGTCCTGTCTTTTATCTGGTGAGCGGGCATACTTGTCCACTTCACACACGGCCTCTCTGTAAACCTACCGGTCCTATCGTGTTCCACTTCCGTACACCTCCGGTACTATTTTTCGGCGCATAGACGGACTTCTCCTGGTCTATTCATACGTTCCACATACTGTCACGAGCTCTGCGCATTTGGCCGCTCCTCGCTCTGTGTCTGATGCAGGGGCATAGTTCCCCTGTGTTTTCTACGCTTGCTGCGTCGCACAGTAATGTCTCTTCACCGTTTCATACCTCACCTTGTGTCTGATGGCAGAGCAGTCCTCATCTGTAACCTG
>CAYHWZ010000465.1:0-1511 GCA_964359975.1 uncultured Elusimicrobia bacterium
GTGATGAGTGAACGTGTGAACTGAATGGGATTGTCTTTCATCAGGCCGAAGGTGGAAAGTTTGTCGTGTCCGCGCGAAAGGATACGTTCGTCCGGTTCGCCTTTCAGCACGCGGCTGAGGTACTCGGCGCCGTAACTGGGTTTGACGCGGGCAACGCAGGAGAGGATTTTTTGCGCGGTGACCAGAGGGTCGTCCACCATCTGGATTTCGTCCAGGCAATAGTCACAGGAACGGCACGGGGTATGGGTGTAGGTCTGGCCGAAATATTCCGAAACGGATTTGTGGCGGCACTGCGGACTGCTGCAGAAATGGTAGATGCGGTTCAATTTTTCGACGAGGACGTCTTTTTGCCCGGACTCTTCGCAGAATCTGAGACGGAGCTTGTAGTCTATGGGACTGAAAAATAAATATCCATAGGCCGGAAGACCATCGCGTCCGGCGCGGCCCACTTCCTGCTGATATTGTTCGATGGTCTGGGGCATGGCGGCGTGGATGACAAAACGGATATTTGAGCGGTCTATGCCCATGCCGAACGCGACAGTGGCAACAATGATGTCCACTTCCTCGCGCGCGAAACGGGACTGGTGGTCTTTGCGTTTATCGTCGGTGAGTCCGGCGTGGTAGGGTAGATTCTTGTAGCCGGCGCTGTTCAGATATGAAGAAATGTTGTCCACGTCGTTGCGGGAAAAACAATATATTATGCCGGGTTCGTCGGGGTGAAGTTTCAGAGCTTTTTCTATCTGGTGTTCGAGACGTTCGCGGCGGAAAATGCGGTAGGTGAGGTTGGGCCGGTCTACGTTTCCGACGAAAATGTTGGGCTCGGAAAGTTTCAGGTTGTCCGAGATGTCCTGCTGGACCTGGGGCGTGGCTGTGGCGGTGAACGCGGCTACAGGCACGGCCGGGAAATTTTCCTTTAACATGCTGAGCATGCGGTACTCGGGGCGGAAATCGTGGCCCCAATGGCTGATGCAGTGGGCTTCGTCTATGACGAACTGCGCAACGGGCAGATTTTTGAGACGGTCCTGCATGGACTGCATGCAAAGTCGTTCCGGGGAGAGGTAGAGGAGCTTTATCTGTCCGGAATGGATTTTGCCGAAAATGGTGTGCTGTTCGGATGACGTAAGTGACGAGTTGACGAATTCGGATGGGATACCGTTTTCTTTGAGCGCGTCGACCTGGTCTTTCATCAGGGAGATGAGGGGGGAAACTACGACGGTGATGCCATCTTGCATGAGCGCGGGCAGCTGGAAACAGAGGGACTTGCCTGCGCCGGTGGGGAGGATGGCGATGGTATCTTTATCGTCAAGCAGGGAATGGATTATTTCTTCCTGCAGAGGACGGAATGTGTCGTATCCCCAATATTGTTTGAGAAGATGATGCGCGGATTTGGTTTTGGCGGGTGACAATGCGTTTCCTTTCTTGAAATTTGGAGCGGGTGATTGGAATCGAACCCACATATACAGCTTGGAAGGCTGTCATTCTACCACTGAATTACACCCGCGAAGATTTTA
>CAYHWZ010000466.1:0-1506 GCA_964359975.1 uncultured Elusimicrobia bacterium
CTGTGCGCGCGGTGGCGCTTGGTTCCACCGACGGTCTGAGGCGCGGATTGGCAGCGGAAGATACGGCTGCGCCCATCACTGTGCCTGTTGGCAAGGGCTGTCTCGGACGGCTGATGGATGTGCTCGGCAACCAGAAAGATTATATGGGCGAAATCAAGACTGACCACAAAATGCCCATTCACCGTCCTCCTCCCAGCTTTGCGGATCAGGTGACCACGCCGCAGGTTTTTGAGACGGGCATCAAGGTCATTGACCTGCTCGAACCGTACATGAAAGGCGGCAAAGTCGGTCTCTTCGGCGGAGCCGGTGTGGGCAAGACTGTGGTCATTATGGAACTCATCCACAACGTGGCCATGCATCACGGCGGCGTGTCGGTTTTCGGCGGAGTCGGGGAACGCACGCGCGAAGGTAACGATCTTTGGCTGGAAATGAAAAAATCAAAAGTCATTGACAAAGCCGTGCTTGTGTACGGTCAGATGAACGAACCGCCGGGTTCGCGTTTGCGCGTGGGGTTGACGGCTTTGACGCAGGCAGAGTATTTCCGCGATATCGCGGGTCAGGATGTGCTGCTGTTCATTGACAATATATTCCGGTTCACGCAGGCCGGGTCGGAAGTTTCCGCGCTCCTGGGACGCATGCCGTCCGCTGTCGGGTACCAGCCCACTCTCTCGACGGAAATGGGCGAACTGCAGGAACGTATTACTTCGACCAAGAAAGGTTCTATCACCAGCGTGCAGGCCATCTATGTTCCTGCCGACGACCTTACGGACCCTGCGCCGGCCACTGCGTTCGCGCATCTGGACGCCACGACTGTGCTTTCGCGTCAGATTGCGGAACTCGGCATCTATCCGGCCGTGGACCCGCTCGATTCCACTTCGCGTATCCTTGACCCCAAGATTCTGGGTGAGGAACACTATTCCGTGGCGCGTCAGGTGCAGAAAGTGCTCCAGCGGTACCGCGACTTGCAGGACATTATCGCCATCCTCGGTATTGACGAACTGTCGGAAGAGGACAAACTCGTGGTTTCGCGCGCGCGCAAAATGCAGAAGTTCCTCTCGCAATCGTTCTTTGTGGCCGAAGAGTTCACCGGTATGCCGGGCAAATATGTTTCGCTTAAAGAAACTATCCGCGGGTTCAGGGAACTGGCAGAAGGTAAACACGATTCTCTGCCGGAACAGGCCTTCTACATGGTCGGCGGCATTGACGAAGCTGTGGAAAAAGCGAAACAGCTCCAGGCCTGAGCGAGAATAGTGAAGAGAGAATAGAATGAAGACCATATCGCTGGAAGTTGTTACGCCGGAAAAAATCGCGTTCAAAGAAAACGTGGAGTTTGTCGTATTGCCGGCGGAAATGGGCGAGATGGGTGTACTGCCGGGCCATACGCCGGTGCTGGCTCATCTTGCGCCTGGTGAACTGCGCATCACCAAAGACGGAAATGTGAAACATTTTGCAGTTTCCGGCGGTTTCGCGGAAGTTCATCCGGACCGCTTGGAGGTCTTTGCCGAG
>CAYHWZ010000467.1:0-1503 GCA_964359975.1 uncultured Elusimicrobia bacterium
CTCGTCGCTCTCCACAATGGACGATTCCCCGTCATTCACCTGCATAGCCGTGTACTGCGGCTTAAAATTCTGACCCCGGATAAATTCCACCACGCGCGACACATCCGCTTCCGATACGAACGAACCGTGCAGACGCACTGGTTTCGGCGCACCGCTCGACAGATACAGCATGTCGCCCCGCCCCAACAAATCTTCCGCGCCCTGCGCATCCAGAATCACGCGCGAATCCGTCATGGACATCACCTGAAACGCAATCCTCGATGGCAAATTCGCCTTGATCACACCCGTAATCACGTCCACCGACGGACGCTGAGTCGCCAGCACCAGATGAATCCCCACTGCGCGCGCCATCTGCGCCAGCCGCTGAATCACATCTTCAATCTCTTTACCCACCGTTATCATCAAATCCGCCAACTCGTCAATCACCACTACAATGTAGGGCATCGGTTCCAACGGCTGACGCGCCGCTTTTTCATAATAACTCTCAATATTCCGTACCCCGACCTTGGCAAAATGAATGTACCGCTGGTCCATCACTTCCACCAGCATCTTGAGTGACTGCACCACAGCTTTCGGCTGAGTGACAGCTTTAACATCTTCCGGTCCGCAAGCAGGGTCATAAAGATGCGGAATCCCATCATAAACCGGCAGTTCCAGCCGTTTCGGGTCAATCATCACCATCTTCACCTGCGAAGGTCCGTACCGGAACAGAATGGAAAGTATCAGCGCATGAATCGAAACCGATTTTCCCGACCCCGTAGCCCCTGCCATCAGCAAGTGCGGCATGGACGAAAGATCCGCCACAATCGTTTCGCCTTCCGTGCTCTTTCCCAAAGCAAAAGGAATGTCCGCGTCTTTTTTCTGATACTCCGGCGACGTCACCATATCCCTAAAATAAACCGTGGCCGGATGCGGATTCGAAATCTCAATACCCACCGCCGCCTTGCCCGGAATCGGAGCCAGCACCCTCAAAGATTGCGCCTTCATAGCCAGCGCAATATCATCCACCAGATTTTCAATTGCCTGCACCCGCACACCCGGCGCCGGAGACAAATCATAACGCGTAATCACAGGCCCCGGATGAATGTCCACCACCTTGGCCTTTACATTGAATTGCTCCAAAGTCTGTTCCAACCGGCTCCCGTTATCATAAAGTTCTTCCTTGCTGATAACCTGCACCGTTTCCTTCGGCACATCCAAAAGGTCCACTGACGGAAGCACATACCCTGCATACGGGTCCGCTGCCGGCTCTTCCGCGCCATTTCCGTTCGCGCCCTTCACATTCGCCGCTGCAGCAGTTTCAGGACTCCTGGCCTTCTGAGGAGCAGGCGCCTTGACCTTCGGCATCGTAATCTGCGGAGGAGTTACTTTTTCCTCAGCTTTCTTTTCATTGGTCTTATCTTTGGATTTGGATTCGGAAGTCTTGGCAGAAATATTCGGCTTAGCCGTTGCATCGTCCAGCTTTTTCTTCAGCGCGCGCTGTTCCGACATTTTGGCCTTTTC